>CAWBIG010000246.1:0-5441 GCA_963788435.1 uncultured Acidobacteriota bacterium
GGCGCGCGGAAATCGCCGCTCCACAGAGGCTCCGGCGCACTCGATGCAAACACCTTCGCCTTCAGCTTTTGTTCCTCTTCAATTTCCTTGATCGCATCCGGCGGTGGCTGCACAAACTTCGGCGCCACGCTGAGTGAGCTGGTCCGGTAGTGCGCGGCGTGGATAAACACGCTCAGGCTCAGGTCGTCGCTGTGGCCGTTCACCTTCCAGGTCACGTGCAGCATGGACTCCCCCACCGGCGCTTCCACGTCTACTCCAGCCAGCGCAATCCACGCCGATCCGCTCCGGAAAAACTGGATCTTGCGGCCCAGCCACTCGCCCTCGACGGATCCCTCGCCCGTTGCATCCACCTGCACTAACTCCGGCGAGCCCGCCACAACCTCCTGTGGAGTCAGGCTCACGGCCTGCAACGGCGCGCTCCGCACGTACGATGGCGCTGCCGCGAAGGCCCCCGCCAGCATCAACGTCATGAACAAACAGCGAGAGCCGGTCATGCGTTCAGCATACCGGCTCACGCCATGAGGCTGATAAAGACGAAGAGCTTTGGTCCGTTTCACCCTCTCGGCCCGCCGATTCGGAACAAGCTCGACAAGTTTTTCTTGAGCGGCATGCAAGCGCGGCTGTAACCTGCGACGTGTGGGACCGGTCTGAAGAGGATATGAAGCGATACTTCCCCGCGCAGTTTCGTACCGCCGCAATCATTGGCGTCATCCTGACGTGGCCGGTCCTCTCCACGGGCCAGGCGGCCCAGCCGGACTCCAGCCCGGCGCATGCCACGCCCGTGCTGGTGGAGCTGTTCACCTCTGAAGGCTGTTCTGACTGCCCGCCCGCCGACAATCTGCTGGCTCGTCTCGATGCCGAACAGCCCATCGCCGGCGTCCACGTCATCGTTCTGAGCGAGCACGTCACCTACTGGAATCATGACGGATGGACCGATCCCTTCTCGATGTCGGCGATGGACGAGCGCCAGAACGATTATGTCGCGCATTTCCGCCTCAGTTCGAGCTACACGCCCCAGGCGGTTATTGACGGCGCGGAGCAGGTGGTGGGCAACGATACCAAGCGCCTGGTGCAGGCGATACAGCATCAGGCCGCGCAGCCCAGCCCGCCACTATCCATTACGCAGGCCACCTTGGACAGCGGATCCGTGCACTTCACGGTGCTGGCGCCAGAGAGCCAGGGTGAGCACCTCTATGCGGCCGTAGCGCAGGATGTGTCCCGGTCCCAGGTCGCCAGAGGCGAGAACGCCGGCCGCACCCTGCACCATGTGGCCGTAGTGCGCGAGTTGAGAGAGTTCAAGTCAAAATTTGCCGATGGGCATGAGATCGGCATTTCCACCGGCAGTCTGGATCGCCACCAAGGCGCCGGGGCTGTCCGGCTGGTTATCTTTCTCGCGGACCCGCACGGCGGCCGTGTAGTGGCCGCGGCTGAGCAGACGTTGACGAATCAGTGAGCCGGGCCATGCCGCCAATCCGTGAGGAATTCCTACTGGCTCGCGTGAAGATGGGCCGCCTTCCACTTCTTCAGGCGTTCCTGCACAGCCGTAAGCTCATTCACGGTGAGGCGCGTGCCCACGTTCTGTCGGTTCTGGATGTAGCGATCCTTGTTGGGAGTATCGGCTGAGGCAGCCAGGTCGAACCAGAAGTAAGCGTCCTCGTCGCTCTGCGGCACGCCCTGGCCGAGCGTGAAGAGCATGGCCAGCGTTCCCTGCGCGCCAGGATCACTCTGATCTGCGGCTTTCTGGTACCACTCCGCAGCCTTGGTCATGTCCCGCTCAACCCCGCGGCCATAACTGTAGAATTCGGCCACGTGAATCTCGCCAGAGATGTTGCTCTGCAGCGCAGCTTTTTCATACCAGCCAAAGGCCTGCTTCCACTCGTCGTCTGCTTCATTGCGGTCCGATGTGGCTCCCGCCGCGTGCGCGTATTGCTCGCCCACGGCCACCTGCGCCGCCGCATCCCCGCCGTTCGCCTTGCTCAGCAACGCGGGATCGAGGGTCGGCGCCTGTGCTGCGGCGAACACCGAAAGAAAGACCGAAACTGCAAAATAAAAAGGAAGCCGGTTTTGCATATGCGTGTGCGGCTCAGGGCCGCGGCTCCTCCAGTTTACGCACTCGCCCCGCCGTTAGCGAACGCCGGGCCGTCCTGCGCCCCCAAAAAATCTCCACCAAATCTCTATAGCCGCAAAACCGGCTAGAATTCTTGCATGACCGATCGCATGTCGCTTTCTCTCGCCCAAGCCGATCCCGACATTGCCGCAGCCATCGAGCACGAGCGGCTCCGTCAGCACGAAGGACTGGAGATGATTGCCAGCGAAAACTTCGTCTCTGAAGCGGTGCTGGAAGCTGCCGGGTCTGTGTTCACCAACAAGTACGCTGAGGGTTATCCCGGCCGGCGTTACTACGGCGGATGCGAATTCACCGACGTGGTGGAGAATCTTGCGCGCAATCGCGCCTTGCAGATCTTCGGCGCCGAGCACGCCAACGTGCAGCCCCATTCCGGCTCGCAGGCCAATGCCTCTGCCTACGCGGCGGTACTGCAGCCTGGCGATACCATCCTCGGCCTCGACCTGGCTCATGGCGGCCACCTTACCCACGGCCACAAGCTCAGCTTCAGCGGCAAACTCTATCGTCCCACGTTTTATGGTGTACGCCGCGACACAGAATTGATCGATTACGACGAACTTGAGGCCATCGCCGTCCGCGAAAAGCCGAAGGTCATCATCGGCGGGGCAAGCGCATATCCGCGCCTGTGGGATTTTGCGCGCATGCGCCAGATTGCCGACAAGGTGGGCGCGGTCTACATCTTTGACATGGCGCATATCGCCGGCCTGGTGGCTGGCGGCGTGCACCCCTCGCCTGTTCCCCACGCCCACATCACTACCACCACAACCCACAAGACGCTGCGCGGCCCACGTGCCGGACTCATCCTGTGCTCCAAGGATCTTGCCGCCGCAGTAGATAAATCCGTGTTCCCCGGCCAGCAAGGCGGTCCGCTGGTGCATATCATCGCTGCCAAGGCAGTTGCGTTCGCTGAAGCGCTGCGTCCGGAATTCCGCACCTACGCCGCGCAGATAGTGGCCAACGCCAAAGTGCTGGCCGCAGAGCTCCAGTCAGCCGGATTCCGCATCATCTCCGGCGGAACGGACAATCACCTGATGCTGGTGGATGTCTTCGCCAAGGGCATCCTCGGCTCTGAGGCGGAACTGGCCCTGGGCAAGGCCGGCATCACCGTGAACAAGAATGCCATCCCCTTCGACACCAATCCCCCGCTGAAACCATCCGGCATTCGCGTGGGCACCCCGGCCTTGACCACTCGCGGCATGAAAGAGGCCGAGATGCGCCACATCGCCCGGTGGATTGCGTATGCCCTCGAGAATCGCAATGACGACGCCGTGCTCCATCGCATCCGCGGCGAAGTGGCCGAGATGGCAGATCGGTTCCCGCTCTACGCTTGGCGGCGCCAACCCGTAACTGCAGGCGTGTAACTGGCCGATTTCCATTCGTCGAAAGCCTGGATCGGATCCACGCGGGGCGAGCGAGCCGCCCTCCGTTGGTGTCGCTATTCTCACGCCGCAACTTGCCGGCC
Source organism: uncultured Acidobacteriota bacterium (assembly GCA_963788435.1). GTDB lineage: Bacteria > Acidobacteriota > Terriglobia > Terriglobales > Acidobacteriaceae > Telmatobacter. Next base: position 3,588 of record CAWBIG010000246.1, read on the forward strand.
GTGGTAGGGTTGGGATCATGTAAGTTGGTGATGCCCAGTTCGAGCGGGCTTTGGCACAGCAAGGCCGAACCTCTCCTGGGTCGCACCAGGAGGAAAGCGAATGAAGACCTTTCGTTTGGCAATTGCCGCGGCCGTGATGTTGCTTGCGGTTCCGGTGTTCGCTCAGCACCCGCGTCAGGCCAGCCTCAAGCCGCCTGCGCATGGCCCCAAGACGTTCCAGGGCACTCCCCATCCGCCCGATCAGAACCATAACCGCCAATTCTCTGATAAACCGGGCCATCCTAACGTCCCCCACGTGGATAAGGGCAAGCAATGGGTGGGCCACGACACCGGCCGCGGAGATCCCAGCTATCACCTCGATCATCCCTGGGAGCACGGCCGTTTTGCCGGCGGATTCGGTCCCCATTTTGCATGGCGGATCGAAGGCGGCGGACCAAGCCGTTTCTGGTTCCACGGCTGGTACTGGAGCGTGGCGCCCTATGACGTGGCCTTCTGCAACGACTGGCTCTGGGACTCTGACAACATCATCATCTACGAAGATCCCGATCACGACGGCTGGTATCTCGCGTACAACGTTCGCCTCGGAACCTATGTGCACGTGATGTTCATGGGCCAGTGAATCAAAGAGCAGAGAGGAGACGTCCCCGTCTCCTCTCTGCTCTTTACCTATTGCTTGCGTTCCGCGCGCAACTTGGGCCTCAACCGTTTGTTCCGTAGATTTCCGGGTTGTGCCGCTCCATGAAACTCTCGGGATGAGCAAGCTCCGTGAATCCGAATCTCCCATACAGCCCGTGGGCATCGCCAGTTACCAGGATCCAGCGTCGCAAATTCTGGAGGCCGGGATGGGAACATATGCATTCCATCAGCCACTTTGATAAGCCTCGGCTGCGAAATCCCTGCAGAACAAAAACATCACCGAGATATGCGATGGTCGCGAAGTCAGATATAACGCGCGCAAATCCGATCTGCTCTCTTGCTTGAAACATACCGAAGCAGAGCGAGTTCTTGATTGACTTTTCCAAGGTCAAGCGGGGGATGCCTCTTGCCCAGTAAGATTGCCGGGCCAGGAAGTCGTGGACCATCTCAATATCCAGCCGTTTCATGTCAGTAGTTACCAGGTACTCTCTTCCTTCAATCGTCCGCTGCCATGATTCGAATTCACTCATCCGGCTCAGCTCCTCCATCGCCAAAAGACTCCCGCTATGCCACGCCCGAGCGATTGTCTTCCCAGCCTCAGGCGGCGGGACGAGCGCTCATAGTTCCTTACGATAAGCGACGAGTTCCATGCCAAAGAACGAAGATACCGCCCCGGTTGGGCGAAAGCTGTTCCTTTCATAGAAGCAGATAGCGCGTATCAGCGGCCGGGTGGTGTCGAGCGTGATACCCCTGCAACCAGCCGCTCGGAGATCCGCCTCGACGCGCTCCAGGAGACAGCCGGCAACTCCCGCTCCCTGGCTCGCAGGCCGAACTGCCATGCCGCGAATGTGCCCCTCTCCGCCTTCGATCTTGTAGGCAACGGTTCCCGCCACGCATCCTGAACCATCTTGAGCCACAAGGATCCGCATCTCGCTGAGGCGCCTGCGAAGACTCTCGGTGGTGAGCACAGTATCAAGGAATGCGCCCTGGCTATATTGGTCGCGGTAGGGCGCAAAGGCTTGTGCCAGGCATTCCAGAATGCCGCGCGAATCAGCCAAAGTTGCAAACCGAACCGTGCATTTGCTTGCGGACTTCATATGCCTCCGCGTATTACTCAATGGCGCGGCCTGCGCGGCACATTGATTGGATGCTGCCGGCACTCCGGTAACTCACGGAATTCGCCAACCGCTTACTTACTGAGTTATTCTTATCCGTATG
>CAWBIG010000247.1:0-7402 GCA_963788435.1 uncultured Acidobacteriota bacterium
TCTCGGCCGGCTTCATCGTCGAGCCGATTTCGATGCGCACAGGGTCCTTGAGATAGTTGCGCGCTACTTCCTTCACCTTGCCTTCCAGCGTGGCCGAGTAGCACAGCGTCTGGCGCTCCTTCGGGATCATGGAAGCGATGCGGCGAATGGCCGGTTCAAAGCCCATATCGAGCATCCGATCCACCTCGTCCAGCACCAGGATCCGAATCCCGCTGAGCCGCACCAGTTTGCGCTTGAGAAAATCTTCCAGCCGCCCCGGAGTGGCCACAATCAACCGCGCGCCGCGGCGGATCGTCTCCAGCTGCGCCTGTTCTTGCATGCCGCCCACCACCAGCGCAACCGTCTGCGCGCTGCTCGATCGGATGGCCCGGAAGGCTTTCTCAACCTGCATGGCCAACTCGCGCGTCGGCAGAACGATGAGGGCATGCGCGTCGCGGCCCTCGATCTTCTCGAGCATTTCCACAATCGGAATGAGGAAACTGAGGGTCTTGCCGGTTCCGGTCTGCGCCGTGGCCAGCACGTCCCGGCCTTCCAGCGCGGGAGGAATTGCACCGGCCTGCACCGGCGTGGGAGTTTCGAACTGGTTGGCTTTGAGCCGTGCCAGCAATGCATTTGAAATTGAAAACTGTGAAAACTGTGTCGTCAAAACAGACAATCTTTCTAAGGGTTCCGCGAGCCTCGATCTCATTGAGGCCTGCAAACGGAACCGGACACAAGAGGCGTAGGCCCATCCATGGGCGCAAGCCTTCTTAAAAATGTGCGTAAGGAAGAACCGGAAACGTCCCTGGGACTGGCGGCGGGCTATCGAAAAAATGCCCGCGCCACGGAACTGACCCACGCAAAACGCCTGTCGGCACGCTGCCGATCGGCACCCTTTTGTCACGCAATGGAATGCGCAGAACCGGATCCATTGCCGGCTTGCTCTGAAGCGGCAATTTCACTCAATCTTCCTGGTCCATGGTTGACGCCAGGCTCTGAGTCCCCGGAGAACACAAGGGCTACGCTGTAAGGGCTTGGGGAAATCTGTGCAAGGCAGAGTTGCCTTCAGGGGCAAAACGCCGCTCACGACCAAATCACTGAGCGCAAACTCAGTATAGCATGCTTGCGCATTTCTTCGCGGATCGGCAGCGGCGAAGCTTGAGAATCAAGTACTTCCGGTCGTGCCGAGCTCCTTTCGGATCGCCTGCGTTCCGCGACCGCAAATTCCGTATCGCGCGCCACAGCCTCTATCGAATCCACTTAGGGCGGCGGTGCTCCGTACACTTGTGCCGAATAAACGCGGCCTCGGTCGCTTTGGTAGGCACATCCGGTATCAGCTCAAGTTGCCGCACAAATGGTTGCGACCACGCACAATCTGAGCATCGCCAATTGGGCGATTGCCTTGTGGGCGATAGCAGCTTTCGCGTACTTTCCGTAACAGTTTCCGTAATACCTTCAACTCTACGCTCATTTCCTCAACCGAGCCTGCGCGGTCCCTGAGAATTTTGAAGAGAGAGTACAGCCGCGAGCGCGCCTCGATTACCGGCTGGTCCCTGGAGATCGATACCTGCAAGGGTTCCCACGCACGATCGTTTTTCCGCGTATGCTGAAGGTGCACTCCGTTTTCCTTCTCGCCTTCGGCATTCCAGGTTTAGCTCCAGACGAGCGTCCTATTGACGCAGCACCTCCACCCGTTGCACACCGTAGGTTCCCGTTGAATCATGCCGCCAGAATCTGGCCGAATTGGCTACCGCGCGTACTTTGGTTCCGCCACGTTTGCCCTTGCTGCGAATCGGTCCAATTCAAATCAGGGGAACTGCATGCGCTGGACCAACTTTGCGCCATGTTCGCCCTTCGCCCGGTTCGCTGCATGTTCTGCTGGCGGCGCTACTACTGGTTTTCGATTCGAGCCGTGCAATAGGCGTCCTTTCTTCGCGCGGCGATTCGGGCGCAAGGATACGCCGTCACGATTCCCCGCCGGTGCTTCCCAAAGCGCAGAGCCGCGAGCGCCGCGCCTCCCGGTTTGAATCCAGCCGCATGGCGCATGGCAAATTGTGGCACAATGAGCACAGGCGCAGGCATCGCCGGATTGGTTCTCAAGGGACGAGTATGGCAGCTTCACAGCAGCAGCGCGGATGGATAAGGCTGGCCTTTGCGGCCGTGGCCCTCGCCCTGCTGGTGACGCAGGTCCCCAATGAGCGCCTGGGTTCGGCCAGGGCCTCGGCTTGCATCGCTTTGGCGCCCGCTTCGGGCTCGCCCGCGTTCGCTGTGCGCTGGACCAGGTGGGAGTGGCCGGCAGTAAGCCACCGCACCGGTGCCGACTGCGTGGCATGGGCGGCGATTCTTCCCGTCTTCTTTGTCGGCCTGGCAGCTCCGCCCACGCTCATTCGCGTCAGACCGGCTGGCGCCGGACTGCATCCCGCGGTGCCCGGTCTCGTTCCCCTCTTTCAGCGTCCTCCTCCAGCGCAAACTCTGTAGCCGCGTTGCGATTCGATGGGCTTTGGCCTGCCGGTCGCGTGGCTTTCTTCGGAGTTTGAAACCGCGGAGGAGAGTTTCCATGGGTCTCAGTTTGTTGACGTTATTGATGGCGCTCGCGTCGCCGGTGCCGTGGCTGCTGTTGGCTGGCTTCGCGTCAGTGTGGCGGCGAGCCACAGTGCGGTCGCGCGGCGCGGCGGCGCAACTCGGAGACAGGCCCAGGCGCCGCAGCCTGCTGCACGGCGCGGCACTGGACGTCGGAGCGGCGTTTCTGTTCCTGTCCGTCGCCTACCGGCCGAACCACGCATTCCTGGTGAAGGCGCAGATCCGGCAGGTGGAAGACGTGGACGAGGACGACCAAGCCGGCCCCGATTTACCCCTGCTCCATCTTCACCGGCAGTTACGTCGGATCCGCCGAGGCGAGCCGGTCGAGCAGCTGGCGTGGAGGTTCGAGTGACGCGGAAATGTCATTGCGGATCAGACACTTCAGGCAGACGCCTGCTGCGCCTGCTTGGTTCAGCAACAGTTAAACTGGTAGATGGAGATTCACGTGAATTTTGAGAAAGTGTTAACCAAGATCTTCGGCACATCGAACGAGCGCGTCATCAAAAAGCTGGTGCCGATGATCGCTGGGATCAGCGTGCTCGAGCCGGAGATGCAAAAGCTCTCTGACTCCGAGCTGATGGCCAGGACGGCGGAGTTCAAGGCCCGGTTTGCGGCGCGCCTGGAAGGGCTCACCGACCCCGAAGAAATCAAGCAGGCGGAACGTGCCGCGCTCGATGAAATCCTGCCCGAGGCCTTCGCCGTAGTGCGCGAAGCGGGCTGGCGCACCGTCAAAATGCGCCACTTCGACGTGCAGTTGATCGGCGGCATGGTCCTGCACCAGGGCAAGATATCGGAAATGAAGACCGGCGAAGGCAAAACCCTGGTGGCAACCCTCGCCTGCTACCTCAACGCCCTGGCCGGCAAGGGCGTGCACGTCGTCACCGTCAATGACTACCTGGCCAAGCGCGACGCCGAGTGGATGGGCAAGATCTACGAGTTTCTCGGCCTCACCGTGGGCGTCATCGTGCACGACCTCAGCGACGACGAACGGCGCAAAGCCTACGCCGCCGACATCACCTATGGCACCAACAACGAGTTCGGCTTCGATTACCTGCGCGACAACATGAAGTTCGATATCAAGGACTGCGTGCAGCGCGGCCACTACTACGCCATCGTCGACGAAGTGGACTCCATTCTCATCGACGAGGCGCGCACCCCGCTCATCATCTCCGGCCCTACGGACCAGACCACCGACAAGTACCAGCGGGTCAAAGGGATTATCCCCAAGCTGGTGCTCGGCGAGGAAACTGAAAGTCTGGAGGGAAAAACGTTCACCGGCGACTACGTGGTCGACGAAAAGCAGCGCACCATCGGCGTCACCGACGAGGGCTGGATCACGATCGAGAAGGCCCTGGGCATTGACAACATTGCCGACACCGAGAACTGGGACCTGAAGCACTACGTGGAGACCGCCATCAAGGCCCACGCTCTCTACAAGCGCGATGTGGACTACGTGGTGAAGGACGGTGAAGTCATCATCGTGGACACATTCACTGGCCGCCTCATGCCCGGCCGCCGCTGGTCCGACGGCCTGCACCAGTCCATTGAAGCCAAGGAAGGCGTCAACGTTCGCAAGGAAGACCAGACCCTGGCCACCATCACCTTTCAGAACTACTTCCGCCTCTACCAGAAATTGAGCGGCATGACCGGCACCGCGGAAACAGAAGCCGCCGAGTTCGAAAAGATTTACAAGCTGGAGATCGTCGTCATCCCCACCAACAAACCTCTCCTCCGTCTTGAGAACCCTGACGTGGTGTACCGCACGGAGAAAGAAAAATTCAAGGCAGTCGCCACCAACATCTCCGAACTGCATGAGAGTGGTCAACCGGTGCTGGTGGGCACCACGTCCATTGAGAAGTCGGAACGCCTCAGCGCCATCCTCCAGCGCAAGGGCGTGCGCCACGTGGTCCTCAACGCCAAGTTCCATGAGCGCGAGGCGGAGATTGTCGCGCAGGCGGGCCGACTGGGCATGGTCACCATCGCCACCAACATGGCCGGCCGCGGAACCGACATCCTGCTCGGCGGCAATGCCGACTTCACCACCCGCCAGGAGCTAGTCAAAAAGAGCCATGCCCGCGCGCTCGGCCCCGGCGAAGGCAAAATCAATCCCATCGCGCCGCCCGGCTTCCTGCGCTTCTATTACCAGGGCCAGGAGTTCGAGGTTTCCGAAAGTGACTGGGCCGAGGTCAACATCGTCCACGCCACTGCGGCCAACGCCGAGCACGATGAAGTCACCAAGGTCGGCGGCCTCTTCATCCTGGGCACGGAACGGCACGAGTCGCGACGCATCGATAACCAGTTGCGCGGGCGCGCCGGCCGCCAGGGCGATCCCGGCGCCTCGCGCTTCTATCTCTCGCTTGAAGACGACCTCATGCGCATCTACGCCAAGAACTGGGTGGGCGGCCTGCTCTACAAGGCCATGGAAGAGGACGTTCCCATCGAGTCGCGAATGGTCTCCAAGCAGATTGAAACCGCGCAGAAGGCTGTAGAAGCGCAGAACTTCGAAAGCCGCAAGCACCTGCTCGAGTACGACGACGTGATGAACAAGCAGCGCGAGGCCGTCTACGGCCTCCGCCACCAGTTGCTCGAGGGCGTGGATCAGCGCGAGCTCATCCTTGAAGATTACGTCGGCGGCATCCTGTCCAGCACTCTCGATGAGTTCGCGCCGGAAAACAAGCACGCCGAACAGTGGAACATCAAGGGCCTGGAAGAACACCTCATGGGCCAGTTCGGCATCGGCTTGTCCGCGTCGGGAATCAAGCCATTGGGGTTGAGCCGCCACGAGCTCGGCGACGAAATCTTTGAGCATCTCAAGCGCGAGTACCAGGCCAAGGAGAAGATCCTCGGCGCGGAAACCATGCGCTATCACGAGCGCATGGTCATGCTCAGCGTCATCGACGGCCTGTGGAAGGATCACCTGCTGGAGATGGACCACCTCAAGGAAGGCATCGGCCTGCGCGGATATGCGCAGCAGGATCCGCTGGTGGCCTACAAGAGAGAATCCTTCGACATGTTCGAAGCCATGATGTTGAAGTTTCAGGAAGACACCGTGCGCTTCCTTTTCCGCATGCAGATCATCGGAGCCGACGGCCAGCCCATACAAACCACGCCTCAGCCCCGCCGCGAAATTCCCAAGGCGCCGCCAGTGGCCAGCGCAGCCCATCCGCTTACCGGCAGCGACGGCGCCCCGCGCGAAGTTACCATCCACACCCGCGCGCCGCAGACTACCATCGATGCCTTGGAGAAGGAGTTCGCCAAGAAAAAGCAGCGCGAGCTAGCCGTGGCCAGCATGGCCGGCGGGTCCTCTTCCTCCAGCCAGCCCTCCCAGCGCCGCACCGGCGACAAAGTGGGCCGCAACGACCCTTGCCCCTGCGGCTCGGGCAAGAAGTACAAGAAGTGCCACGGCACGGAAGCGTAAAAGCCAGCGATCAGGCATCACGGTAAAGATCGTAATGAGGGATAAGCGCTGTGCCCCGTCCATCGTTACGCATCAGCGCTGTGCCCAGTTCATCGTTCGCCGCGGCGAACGATGAGCGGGCGTCCGCGAAGTACCGCCGGTTTCCAAACCGGCTGTCGCGGGGGTCTCCAGACCCCCGCCGTGCGCCTTCATTCCTGCCTCTGCTCCTGCCCTTGCTTATCTTCTGTCAACCCGAAAGGAATCTGCTTTCGCCGTTGCTCGTGGAACCCAGCCGCAGAATCCCGCTATGATACTGCTTTGCCGCGCGGAGGCCTCTCCGCCGCGGCCTGGGAGGGACCAACCAAATGCTGACACGGCGCGAATTTCTGGATACGCTCGCGGCGGGAACCGCGGGCCTGACCATCGCATCCACCGCCAAGAGTTACTCGCAAATCCTGGGCGCGAATGACCGCCTCAACTTTGCCGTCATCGGCCTGCACAGCCGCGCCGGCGCCCACCTCTCGTCGCTCAAGGCCAACAAGGCCAATGCGCGCATCACTCACGTGTGCGATGTGGACACAAACACCCTCGCCAGGTTCGCCGCCGATACCGCGCAGCAGATGGGCGAAACTCCCAAAGCGGAGCAGGACTTCCGCCACGTCCTCGCGGCGAAAGAGGTGGACGCCATCACCATCGCCACTCCCGACCACTGGCACGCGCCCATGGCCATCCTCGGCCTCAAAGCAGGCAAGCACGTTTACGTCGAAAAGCCCTGCAGCCACAATCCCGCTGAGGGCGCGCTGCTGCTCCAGGCCGTGCAAAAGTACGGCAAGAAAGTGCAGATGGGCACCCAGCAGCGCTCCTCCCCGCACACCATTGAGATCGTGGACAAGATCCACAACGGCCTCATCGGGCGCGCCTACTATGCCAAGGCGTGGTACTCCAATGTGCGCAAATCCATCGGTTTCGGCAAGCCGGCGCCGGTCCCTCCGCAACTCGATTGGAACCTGTGGCAAGGCCCCGCGCCGCGCCAGCAATACAAGGACAATGTCCAGCCCTACAACTGGCACTGGTTCAAAGTCTGGGGCACGGGCGAGACGCTGAACAACGGCACCCACGAGGTGGATGTGGCCCGCTGGGCCCTCGACGTGGATTACCCGCAAGCTGTCAGCGCGCAGGGGGGCCGATACCAGTGGAAGGATGATTGGCAGTTCTACGACACGCTGCTGACCAACTTCACTTACCCCGACAAGATGCTCGACTGGGAATGCAAGAGCTGCCAGGGCATGAAGTTCTACGGACGCGACCGCGGTACAACCATCATGGGCACGGAAGGCTCGGTGCTCGTCGATCGCGACGGCTACGAAGTCTACGACTGGAAGGGCAAGAAGACCGATGAGTTCCGGGTGCAGAAGGAGGCGACTTCGTCGAGCGACCTGGTCGGAG
>CAWBIG010000248.1:0-7281 GCA_963788435.1 uncultured Acidobacteriota bacterium
TCCTGTTGGAAACGCTGGCCATGGGCGAGCCGCGCTCCATCTCCCAGCTCAAGCGCGGCTCGCGCATCTCGCGCCAGGCTGTGACTAAGCATCTGCGCGTGCTTGAGCGAGCAGGGGTGGTGCACAGTGTGCGCGCGGGCCGTGAGAATCGTTTCGCGCTCGACCCCGAACCGCTCGCGGAGATGCACGAGTACCTGGACCGCATTGCGCAGCATTGGGACCGGGCCCTGGGCCGGCTCAAGGCGCTTGTGGAGGAAGAAGGAAAGTGAATCCGCTGCTCGATGGCCGGCTCAAATGCTGAAGTTCCGCATGTATTCCGCATCCTGCCGCAAATCCTCGATCGGATTGAAGGTGTAATCTTCCTGCTCGATGAAGTACTGCTTCATCGCCGTCGCAGCTTTGAAGATCGGTCGGTAATCGATCGTGCCCTTTCCCATGATTACGTTCTTCCACTTGCCATCGGGCTGCTTCACCAGGTCCTTTACGTGCAGCAGCGGAAAGCGCTCCGGCGTTTTGCTCAGCCACTCCACAGGATTCCGCCCCGCGGCCACCACCCAGCCGCAGTCCATTTCGAACACCACGTACTTGGGATCGGTGCGCTTCAGCAACTCGTCGTAAAACAAAATGCCGTCTTCCGTTTTGAACTCAATGGTGTGATTGTGGTACCCGAACTGCATCCTCGCGGCCTTCACCTTTTGCCCAATCTCGTTGAACTGATCGGCCACCCAACGCCAGTCATCCAGGGTCAGCTCGCCTTTCTTAGCGGGATCGCGATGCATCCCCGCCCACGAGCAGATTATGTACTCGAGGCCGATGGCATGGCCGTAATCGATCAGCTCACTGAGCTTCGATTTCAAATCCGCCAGTACGTGGTGCGTGCTCATGCAGCGTAGCCCCGCCGAAGTCATCGACTGCTGCCACTCCGCCGCGCTCTTGTTGAAATACCCGGCCGCCTCCACCACCTGATATCCCGCGTCATGCACCTGCTTGAGCGTGCCGTCAAATTCCTTGGGCAGCAGATCGCGAACCGAATAGAGCTGCATCCCAATTGGCATCGATAACGTTGCGGCGCCGGTTCGCGCCGCTCCCGCGCACACTGCTGCCGCCGCTCCGCACGACGTCTTCAAGAATGTCCTCCGTGAAGTCCTGCTCATCTTTGTAGCCTCCTAGCTCTTGATGGTCTTCGATTCCGCATCCCACACCGCTGGGGTGCGATTGAAGTACGAGTGATTCGCCATGTGGCACGCAATCGCCGTGTTGTTTCCAAATACCTCGTCTTCCAGCACCTTCTCCCGCGTCTCCACCGCGCGGAAGAAATTAGCGAGATGCGCAGCCGTATCGTCGTACCCCTGCGGGGGCGCGTACGTCTCGGTAAGCGACGGCTCCCCGGTCTTCTGTGGATGCGCAGCCCACCAGTCGTCGTAGTACTTCTTCTTCGCCTCTGCTGTCCAGCCGTCGGTCGAGTACCATTCCGGCTGCGGCCGCGCGTCCTGGGGCGTGAATGTTAGCGTGCTGCCCTTAATGGCCAGCGTTCCTTCCCGTCCGTAGAAGATCGTGCTGTCGCCGGCTGCATCGTTGTTCTGGTTGCAGTGCAGGCTCACCGTCACGCCCGGATAGTCGTAAAGGGTCGCCAGCAGGTCCGGAAAATCGCGCCCATCTTTGAAATGGGTCAGGTTGCCCATCGAGTACGCGCGGCTCGGAATCGCATTGATCCCGCTCACGCATTGCATTCCCGACAGCAGATGCACATACAGGTCTCCAGCCACGCCCTCGCCATAATCGGCAAAACAGCGCCAGCGGAAAAATCGCGCCGCATCGAACGGCCGCTCCGGCGCATCGCGCAGCCACCCCTTCCAGTCGATCGTCTCCAGGCTCGCGTCGGGCGCGATCGGATACACCCACGCTCCCGAATCGGAGTTGCGATCCGTGTGGCCTTCAATCAGCGTCACCTCGCCCAGTCGCCCCTCCTTGACCATCTCCGCGGCCTTCTGGAATACCGCGTTGCTCACGCGCTGGCTGCCTGCCTCAAAAATGCGCGTGTTCTTTTGGACGGCGTCCACCATCGCCAGCCCATCGCCCACATTGTGCGACATGGGCTTCTCGCAGTAGACGTCCTTGCCTGCATCGATCGAATCCAGCACCACGCGGCGATGCTGAAAATCAGCCACCGCCACAATCACCGCATCCACGTCCGTCCGGTCCAGCAGCGAGCGGTAATCGCGCACCGTCGGAATATCCTTGCCATACGCCTCCTGTCCCGCCCTCTGATGCATGGTGTACAAATCCGCGGTTCCTGCGCATTCGCAGTTCGGAACCTTCGCCGCGGATCGCAGCAGATCGCATCCACGGATCCCGGTGCCGATCGACACAAACCGGATCTTCCGCTCCGTCTCAGCCTGCATCGCTCCCGGCAGCGTCGTCACCTGCACCGCCTTTGCTGACGCTGCCGCGCCCACAGTCGCAACCGCAGCGCCCAGGCGCACAAAATCCCGCCGTGAAACTGGAATCGTCATTTGTCAGCCTTTCATCGCGCTGCCCATTCTCTGCTCCCAGCGCTGAATAAGTAAAGCGATTGAGAAAACTGCTTCGCCCCCGCTCAAAGCTTCCATCCTCTGGCACGAATCGCTCCCACCGCGTACGATACCTCTCGTCCGTTCCAATGCCCGCGCCACCGTCGTGAAAGGCTCTCTGCCATGTCCATGTATCTCCTCTGCAAGCGTGGTTCCGTTACAAGCATTTCTCTTCTGCTGCTCCTCGCCCCTACTCTCTTGTGTAACCCAACCGCGTCGCAGGTGAGTTCTCCTCCTGCTCAAGCGCCAGGCTTCGGCCCCAATGTCCTCATCTTTTCGCCGTCGATGCCTGCGGCCAACATGCAGCGCCAGATCGACGCCATCTACTCTGTCCAGCAACACAGCGAGTTTGGCACTCAGCGCAACGCCGTTTTCTTCCTGCCCGGCAGCTACAACCTCGACATTCCCATCGGCTTCTACACCCAGATTGTCGGCCTCGGCGCAACCCCGGACGCTGTCCACATCACCGGCAACGTCCACGCCGACGCCAGCCTGCCGCGCAACAACGCCACCTGCACCTTCTGGCGCGCATTGGAAGGCTTCTCCGTGACGCCGATCGGCGACACTCCATCCGCCGCAGGAACCATGCAGTGGGCCGTCTCGCAGGCCGCGCCGTTTCGCCGCATGCACATCCTGGGCAACCTGGTTCTCCACCAGCATCGCGGCTGGGCGTCCGGCGGCTGGATCTCCGATTCCCTCATCGACGGCAACGTCGATTCCGGCTCGCAGCAGCAGTTTCTCTCCCGCAACGTCGAGTGGGCTTCCTGGACCGGAGCCAACTGGAACATGGTCTTTGTCGGCGTAAAAGGCGAGCCGAAAGGCGACTGGCCCTCGCCGCCATACACCAAGGTGGCCCTCACGCCCATCGTTCGCGAGAAGCCCTTCCTCTACGTCAATTCGAGAGGTCAATGGCAGGTTCGCGTCCCCGCTCTGCGCACAAACTCGTCCGGCATCACCTGGCACGCCGGCAGCACGCCCGGGCGCGACATACCGCTCAACCGGTTTTACATCGCCAAACCTGCTGACACCGCGGCCACCATCAACACGCAACTCGGCCACGGAAAGAACCTGCTGTTCACACCCGGCAATTATGAGCTGCGCGAGCCGATCCGCGTGACGCGCCCGGACACCGTGGTTCTTGGCGTCGGCTTCGCCACGCTCAAGCCGGTCAGCGGCACCGCAGCCATCACCACTGCTGACGCGGATGGCATCATCCTTGCGGGGCTCCTGATTGACGCCGGCGAAACCAAGTCGCCCGTCCTGGTCGAGATCGGCCCAGAAGGCAGCCACGCTAATCACGCCCGCAATCCTATTTCCCTGCACGATGTTTTCTTTCGCGTGGGCGGCGCCGGCGTGGGGCGCGCGGATGTGAACCTCTGCGTCAACTCCAACGACACCATCATCGACCACACCTGGATCTGGCGCGCCGATCACGGCAAAGGCGTGGGCTGGGACCAGAACCTCTCCAACAACGGCCTCGTCGTCAATGGCGACCGCGTCACCGCCTACGGTCTTTTCGTCGAGCACCACCAGCAATACCAGGTTCTGTGGAACGGCAACGCCGGTCGCACCTATTTCTACCAATCGGAGATCCCCTACGATCCGCCGACGCAGGCAGCGTTTACTTCCGGGCTCGATTCAAAAGGCGGGCGCGTCAACGGCTGGGCCTCTTACAAAGTCGCAGACAGCGTGGCCATTCACGAGGCATGGGGACTCGGCGTCTACTCCGTCTTCCGCCATCCCAGCGTCACACTCACTCGCGCCATTGAGGTCCCGGTGAAGCCCGGCATTCGCTTCCACCACATGATCACCATTGCCCTCGACAACCTTGGCGAAATCACCCACGTCATCGACGATAAGGGTGACGCCGCTGTTCCGCACAGCCCTCCACCGCGGGTGACTGAGTTTCCATAGACCTGTTCGAATCGGCTGTGCCCCATCCATCACGCAGTTTTATCGCGCGATGGGTGGGACCGTAGGGCGCCGCTGCTCCTCCCCGCCGTGAAACAATAAGCAAGTAGCCGCCATGACCGACCAGACTTTTCCGGAAAACCAGCCTCTCGACGAAACCGCTCCCGTTCAGCCCACTGAATCCGATACCCCGCAACCGACCACGGGCGAAGCGTTTTCTATTGCGCCATCGTACGCGGTGGTCAATGCTCCAGTGGTTCCATCAGAATCCGAGCTGCGCGACGCGCCGCCTGACGAATCGGCTGCAAGTCCCGAGCCTGCCGTTGAGCCCGCTCCCGAGCCCGAGGAAGATTTCGGCGATCTTCTCGCGCAGTTTGAGAAGTCGCATAAGCACCGCACCGCAGCCGGACCGACGCTGCAGGGCACGGTGGTTTCGCTCACGCCGGAGAATGTTCTCCTCGATGTCGGCTACAAAATCGAAGGCGCTCTTCCACGCTCCGCTTTCGCTGATAACGCCGAATCCGTCAACCTCGGCGACAGCTTCCCTGTCTCCATTACCGGCCGCACGGAAGATGGCTACTACCAGCTCTCGCGGTTCAAGGTCGCTATCCCCAGGGACTGGTCCGCGCTGGAATCGGCATTCGCGCAGAAGATGCCCATTGCGGGCACCGTCACCGGCGTTGTCAAAGGCGGCCTCAGCGTCGATGTAGGCGTGCGCGCATTCATGCCCGCCAGCCGCTCCGGCACGCGCGATGCCGCCGAGCTTGAGGCACTGGTTGATCAGCAAATCACCGTCCGCATCACCAAGCTGGACGTGGCCGACGAGAACGTCGTCGTCGATCGTCGCTCCGTGCTTGAGGAGCAGGTGCTCGCCGCCGCTGAATCGCGCCATGCCGCGCTGCGCGAAGGGGACACCGTCCCGGGCACCGTCCGCAGCCTCACCAGCTACGGCGCTTTTGTCGATCTCGGCGGCATCGACGGACTCCTCCACGTCTCCGATATTTCCTGGACACGCGTCGCCAAGCCCGAGGACATCCTCAGTGTGGGCCAGCCCGTCGAGGTGAAGATTCTCAAGATCGATCCCGACACCAAGAAGATTTCGCTCGGCCTCAAGCAGCTTCAGGCCGAACCATGGCAGACCGTCCCTTCGCGCTTCGCGGCCGGCCAGCGCGTCAGCGGCGTGGTCACGCGCGTTACCGACTTCGGCGCCTTCGTTGAGATTGAGCCCGGAGTCGAGGGTCTCATCCACGTCTCCGAGATGTCATGGGGCAAGAAAGTTCGCATCGCCTCCGACATCCTCAAACCGAGGGAGCGCGTTGACGCCGTGATTCTCAACATTCATCCGGAGCAGCGCCGAATCTCGCTCGGCCTCAAGCAGACCCTCATTGACCCCTGGACCGAAGTGGCCGCGAAGTTCCCCGTCGGTTCGCAAGTTTCCGGCCCAGTCACCAAGCTCATGCCCTTCGGCGCTTTTGTGCAGATCGCCGAGGGTGTTGAGGGCATGGTTCACATCAGCGAGATTGTCGCTGACCGCCGGCTGAATCACCCCTCTGAAGTCTTGCGCGAAGGAAAGGTGGTTCAGGCGCAGGTGCTGGCCATCGATCCGGGCAAGCGCCAAATCAAGTTGTCCATGAAGCAGCTCGTCCCGACGAGCATCGACGAGTACATCGCCGAGCACAAAACGGGCGACAAGGTCTCCGGCCGCGTGGTTGAAGCTTCTCCTGCCGTCATTGAGTTGGGTGAAGGGATTCGAGCCGCCTGCCGCGCGGGCCGTGCGGCGCCAGCGCCGGCCGGCCAAGCCGCGGCCTCCGCGCAAACTTCCGGCAAGGCCGATCTCTCCTCGCTGAGTTCGCTGCTCCAGGCTCGCTGGAAGGGCAATGCGCCCGCGACCGATGCCAGGCCCCAGCCGCTCGAAGTGGGTCAGATCCGCAACTTCAAGATCGTTGCGCTGGACGCAACGTCCAAGCAGATAGAACTCGAGCTGGCCTGAGAGTCAAAGATAGATTTCGTCGATGTAGCACCAGCGCCAGTCCTCGCCGCGCTCCGCACTTCGGATGATCGGGTGCTTCGTTCCATGGAAATGGGCCCGCGCGTGCTGGTTCTTCGACGAGTCGCAACAGCCCACGTGCCCGCACTCCAGGCACAGGCGCAGGTGCACCCAAGTGTCTCCCATCTTCAGGCACTCCTCGCACCCTTTGGTGTGCGGCTTCACATTCGTAACGTGGTCTGCTTCGTGCGTGCATTGCTTGGCCAATTTGATCCTCCGGTCCGCGAGTTCGAAGTTCACAGCTAGAAGCTAGATAGAGGCTGTTTGCTCTGTCCACCCCTTCGATCTGTCCACCGCCTGCTTCCATTTTGCACGTCTCGCTGCCCGCTCGCCCGCCGCCATCCTGGGTTCAAACCGCGCATCGCCGGTGCGCCCCGCGCGCAATTCTTCTGGGCCGCTCCAGAACCCCACCGCCAGTCCAGCCAGATAGGCCGCGCCGAGCGCCGTTGTCTCGGTCACGCGCGGACGCACCACGGGCACGCCCAGCAGGTCTGCCTGAAATTGCATCAGCAGATCGTTCACCGCCGCGCCGCCATCCACGCGCAGCGCGGCCAGAGGTTTGCCGGTGTCTGCTTCGACCGCCTCCAGCACATCCGCCACCTGGAAGGCGATGCTTTCGAGAGCTGCGCGGGCAATGTGGCCGGGGCGGGTGTCGCGGCGGAGGCCGATGAGCAGACCGCCGGCGTGCGGATCCCAATGCGGAGCACCGAGGCCGACGAACGCGGGGACAAACACCACGCCGCCCGCGTCCTT
>CAWBIG010000249.1:0-16768 GCA_963788435.1 uncultured Acidobacteriota bacterium
ATGAGAATGACGAATATCAGCGCCAAGCTGATGGAGGCGAGGAGTACACTCTGGAAATCGTAGTGGAGGCGCTTCCCCACCTGGAGGAGCTGATAAGTTATCCAACAACTTTGCACGGTGAGCACTACGGTGCAGAAATCCGCGGCGATCTCTGCAATAGTGATGAACCTCTCGGACCTGTGACGCCGCAAAAAAACCGCCATAGCGGCGTGCTGTCCAGACGAAACCTGGGGCAGCAGGTTTTGAGATTCAGCCGGAGAGGTCGCCATGGAAGCTGTCCTTAGTTTTGAAGCGACAGGGATGCGAAGCAAGAACTTGACAGAACGGAGCGCCCGATTCCCGCGGTGGGAAACGGAATATCTACATTACGAGCGAAAGGTGGGTGGCATTTGCGGAACTCGATCCGGGCACCACAGGCTCCAGGTTCGACAAATCAATCTCCACGGCTATGCCTTGCATAATTGCATCGATGGTGAGAACAACACGTTCCCCGGTCTTGTTACGTACCAAAGTCCCTGTAAATCCTGCGAATGATCCTGATTTCACACGGACTTTCTCTCCCACGGCAAAGCAGGGGTGCGGTTCAGCGCGGTGATCTTTGATCCCATTTTGGAGGGCATCAATCTCGCAGTCGGGAACTGGCGTGGCGTGCCTGCCGTTCCCTACGAATGCGAGAACGCCGGGTGTGGAAAGGACGGGGCCGCGTTCCCGAGAAGACACGCGCACAAATAGGTAACTAGGGAACAAGGGCAACTCCAAGGTCACAGGAGGTCGCTTTTTCCACTGCCTGGTGGTGCGATACAGGGGAAGAAATAGCTCGATTTTCCGGGCCGTGATCATTTCAGCGACGCATTTTTCGTGCCTGGGAGCTGTATAAACAGCAAACCACCTGCTAATTTCATTATTTCCACGGTCAGAGGTCAAACTTTCATAATTCATTGTGCCAGTCTCCTGAGGCAAGGCTTCGCCACGGTCACTCGGGGATGACTTTCAACCTGTGGAAATTCAAACTCCGAATCCGGAAAAGGCCCGGAGCAACCTGGCTCTCGACAACAGGTTGCGAACGTTTCCTTCCCCCACCGGCTCCGACGCGGCCCACAACATCCATCGGTCGTATGCGCCGAGACTATGCGACGGGTTCATGGTTCACAAGCGGAAGAATCTACCTAAGGACAACTGTCTCTAATCTATCCATATGTGTGTAGGAACAATTCAAATCCTACATTTCCTGGGGCGACTTTCAGGCCGAGACCGGGGGCGAGAAGGCGCAAAGCGTGTGGGTGAAGTTCTTCCACAGCTTCGAGAGGTTTTCCGCTAGGCTCAAGTCCGAGCTTCTGCAATAATGGGGGACAATCCGACAGGATGGTTACGGGAATCTGGCAGCCGGGCTCTTTAAGGGCGACCGGCGCCCTGAAACAAGGCCCACGCACTCGTGACCGAAATCACTGCGCGCAGAGTTTTGATTTGGCTTAATACGATACGATCATCTCCTTTGTGGCCAGTGTTGGCTAGTTTCCAGGTTTTTGAGAAAAGAACAGGGGACAGCGCCGATCAGATCGAGCGCCATGACGTTCTAACCGGACGTTTGGGGAGCACTGTCCAGTGAGAACCATCCTTCTTCGGCCCGGCCAGGGTCGTGTTTTCAATTGCTTTGGTTCAATGTATGGCTTCCATAGCACGAAAGTGGTATGGAGGAATGAGCTGTGCTGAACCTAATCTGTGCATTACCAACGGAACATACATTGAGTGACTTTGGTATTGCGCGCTTGGCTTTAACTGCCTGAGTTGGCCAAACCCGTGGTTGCAATCAAAATGGGCCAAGTCCCAAAAACGATATGGGGCTGCCGGAATATGCATAGCAAGCGCAATCGCGGTCAGGCTGAAGGCCTCGGAATGGGGTCTACTTGTCCTTGGTTCCTTAAGCGAGAGAGGTTCGTAACTCTGCGGAGGCGGGGACATGCATAAGAAAGTCGGTCTTCTTCTCGTCTTTTTGGCCGCTTTATCAGGCTGCAGTTCGCTTCGATTATCTCCGGCCGGCTCCACGGTTTCGGTGCCGAATTCTCCATCGTTCAGCATAGGAACCGGGACCTTCTCTGCGTCGTTAACGGTGACCATCAGCGAAGCGAGTGCGTGTGCCACGGTTTACTACACGACGGACGGGAGCACGCCCACGGCGGCTTCGGCGGTGTACAGCAGCCCCATCTCCATTTCCAAAACCACCAAGCTGCAGGCGATGGCGGAGTGTCCGGGCGGCGGTTCAAGCGCGGTATCCTCAGCCACCTATACATTCTCGTTATCGGCGCTGAATCCTCCCTCGTTCAGCATAGGAACCGGGACCTTCTCTGCGCCGTTTACGGTGACTATCAGCGAAGCGAATTCATGCGCTACGGTGTACTACACGGTTAACGGGAACGCGCCTACGGCGGCTTCAGCTGTGTACAGCAGCCCCATCTCGATTTCCAAAACCACCAAGCTACAGGCGATGGCGGAGTGTCCGGAAAGTGGTTCAAGCGCGGTATCCTCAGCCACCTATACATTCTCGTTATCGGCACTGAATCCTCCCTCGTTCAGCATCGGAACTGGGACCTTCTCTGCGCCATTTACGGTGACCATCAGCGAAGCGAGCACCTGCGCAACGGTGTACTACACGACGGATGGAACCACGCCCACGACGGCTTCGGCGGTGTACAGCAGCCCCATCTCGATTTCCAAAACCACCACGCTGCAGGCGATAGCGGAGTGTCCGGAAAGTGGCTCAAGCGCGGTATCCTCAGCCAACTACACATTCTCGTTATCGGCGCTGAATCCTCCCTCGTTCAGCATAGGAACCGGGACCTTCTCGGCGCCGTTAGCAGTGACCATCAGCGAAGCGAGCACCTGCGCAACGGTGTACTACACGACGGATGGAACCACGCCCACGACGGCTTCAGCGGTGTACAGCAGCCCCATCTCGATTTCCAAAACCACCACGCTGCAGGCGATAGCGGAGTGTCCGGAAAGTGGTTCAAGCGCGGTGTCTTCGGCAACCTACACATTCTCGTTATCGGTGCCCAATCCTCCCTCGTTCAGTATCGGGACTGGGACCTACTCTGCGCCACTTACGGTGACCATCAGCGAAGCGAGCACCTGCGCAACGGTGTACTACACGACGGATGGAACCACGCCCACGACGGATTCGGCGGTATACAGCAGCTCCCTTTCGATTTCCAAAACCACCACGCTGCAAGCGATAGCGGTGTGTCGGGGCGGGAGCTCAAGCGCCGTGTCTTCCGCGACATACACGCTGAGCTCGGTTGCGACGCCAATACTCAGCCTTCCCACTGGGACCTATGTGAGTTCAATCCAAGTGACGATAGGCGATCCGACGTCCGGAGCGACCGTATACTACACCACTAACGGCGCCACGCCGACCACCTCTTCACCGATCTACGAGGGGCCCCTGACATTCAGCAACAGCAGCAGTCCCACTGCAACCGTTAATTTGAAGGCGATCGCTGCCCTTCCGGGCTCTGCCGTTAGCTCTCCGGCCACCGCAAGTTATACGATTCTCCCTGCGAGTGCACCTCAGAGTTCGGGCTCATCGTTCTTTGGCATGGACGTGAATGGACTCACCTATGGAACGCCATGGCCCGTTGTCCCAGTTGGTGTATTGAGGTTGTGGGATTCCAACACGCCGTGGAACATGCTCAACCCCAGCAGCGGTACATACTCCTGGACCTATCTGGACGAGAACATCAAGCTCGCGCAGGAAAACAATGCCCAGATCATCTACACCTTCGGCCGGACGCCCTCATGGGCTGTCGCAAACGGCGCGGGATGCACCGGCTCCTATGCACCGAATGGTTGCGAGGAAGCTCCGGTGTTGGCGGATTGGGATGCATTCGTGACTGCGATGGTGGACCACGTTGGCCCCGGAGTTATCAAGTATTGGGAGATGTGGAACGAGGCCAACCTCACCGGCGAATTCTGGAACGGCACCGATGCCCAGCTGGTGCAGATGGCCGCGGACGCGCGCAAGATCATCAAGACGGCTGACCCCAACGCCGTGATCCTGAGCCCGTCGGAAACGGACAACTACACTGGCTCGACGGCTTGCCTCACCACCAACAGGTGCGGCAGTGCGTGGCTTCAAGGGTGGCTCCAGGCGGGCGGCGCGGCGACAATCGACGGCGTGGCATTTCACGCCTACCCGCAAATCAACGAGGCGCCGGAGCAGGTGGTCAGCCAGGTGGCGAACCAGCGCGCGGTCATGAGCGCCAACGGCCTGGGTTCGTTGCCCTTACTTGACACCGAGTCCAGCTGGGGCGAAATCTCCGACCTGCCTGCCGCAGCCGATCAGGTTGCGTTCCTGGCACGCCATCTGCTCCTGGAGCAATCTTCAGGAGTGACCACCTCCGTTTGGTACGCCTACGACGGCGGAGACTGGGGACCGTTGTGGACCTCCAGCTCGGGCTTGAACGATGCGGGCGAAGCCTACGGGCAGGTAGCGCGCTGGTTGACTGGCGCCGCGCTGGCCACACCCTGCGCGGCCTCTGGCACGACATACACCTGCGCCTATACGCGGGCCAACGGGTACACCGCCCTGGCCGTATGGAACACCGGCGGAGACGCAACATTCTCGGTGCCCGCGGGCTATATCCAGTACCGGGATCTTGCTGGAGATCTTATTGCGATCAGTGGAGCGACTGTTCCGATTTCCGACGCTCCGATCCTGCTTGAGTCAGCCAGTGCGTTCTAGGCGCAGCGAAGGGAGAACGAGCATCCGAATGAATTGGTCCTATGGGTGGAGAGATTTCGATTTCAGCCGATAAGGTATAAGGGTACCGCAGCAGACATTGTCAGAGATGATTCCTGTCACTGTAAAGTGACTTCCGAAAGTAACACAATGGGCTAAGATCGCTGTCGTGCCTCGATACGAAAGAGATACTGAGAATGGCAACAAATCTATCGAAATTTACAAATACGGCAGCGGAAGATGGGCAATTGCTGAGGCACTTACCACGTCCGCTAGGACAGATCATTCCCTTTCCGGCTGAAGCGGACGCACTTCCCGATTCGAGTGGAGATCGCAACGGATTGGGCTGCGCAGTCGCAGTACGGCTAGTTATCGGAGCCGAGTTAGTTGCAGCCCTTGCAGGATATGGAGTTTGGCGATTCCTACATTAATCCCGCCAGCTCGGCTCTCCGCCTTTGCAGGCTCCTTGATCTACCTTTCTTAGTCGAATAGGTTATTTCGACAGAACGTAGACGAGCCGTGAGGTTCCTGTGCCTGATCGGCTGCTGAGCCTTCTTTACTGGATGGTAAGCGATACATTCTGGAAAAAGGAGGTTCCCGTATTCTCTCCGGTGCCCCCAATCCGGATGCTATAGGTACCGCGGACCGCCTCCGTGAAACTGACAGATGAACCGCAGCCGCTCAGAGTGGCGGAGATACCGGCAGCCAAAGCGATCAGGACAATCAGGAGTCCTCTTGCACGCAATCGCCGGCGCCAAATCAACAAAGCCAGCAAGCCCGCAGGTATCGTAAGCGCGGCGCCTGTCGCCGAACCGGACGAGTTCCCGGTGCTGGGTGAACTGCCGAGAAGTTCGGTGTATATTTGAAGTTGAAGTTTTGCGCTCTTCGGATCTTGCAGTGGCAGTGTCTCCGATGAGAAGTGGCACACTGAGTTAGCCGGCAGTCCCAGGCACCCCATCACAATCGTGTCAGAAAACCCTGTTGCGGGTGTCAACGAGACATCGAGCGTGCCAGTATGACCATCAAGCACATTGAGTGAGCCTGGGCTGACCGTCACAACAAAACTCAAGAAGGTTCCGATGATGGATTCTGCAGACGACACCGAAGGCGCATGGTAAGAGTCGCCGCTATAGCTTGCAACAATGCTGTAAGTCGCGGGAGGGAGTTGGGGAACATATGTCGCTATGCCAGCTCCATCAAGTTTTATGGTACTGAGGGTAGTGGAACCGGTTGAAAACGTGATCGTGCCTTTGGGGACTGGGCCGGATGAAGCAGGAGAAACACTCGCGATCAAGATTGGCTGTGGTTTACTGCCGCCGGTGTTGGAGGTGTTCAGCAGAGTTTTGGTTGGTATAGGACTAATAACCTGGTTGAGTGTGTAACTACTCGCGAGATTATTCTTATCTCCAGAATAACTGGCGACAATCACGTGGCTTCCCACTGCAAGGGAAGAGATTGTGAAGGACGCCTTCCCGGTGCCGTCAATCGCGACAGGCTGAATAGAGGTTCCATCAATCGAAAAGACAATGGTACCGGTTGGAGCTGCGCCGGTCCCACTAACGGTGGCAGTAAAGGTGACAGTCCCAAAAATCGGTGCCGGGGACGCGTTTGAGGTCAGGGCGACCTTAGTGGCAGAGGGAGATACTTGCAGCGTGACCACCGCGGAAGCGCTCGCGCTATCATCGGTGTCGCCGCCATAGATGGCCTTTAAGGAATGTGTTCCCGTTGAAAATGTTACAGCGATGCTGGACTTTCCATTGGTTCCTACGGCAGAGGAACCAAGGGCAACGGCTCCATCGGAAAACGTAACGGTTCCAGTAACCGATCCCGAACCTGAGATTGGCGAGACAGAGGCGGTCAGGGTCGCGGACGTGCCGGACTCGGGCTGGGCCGGGTTCACCTCGAGGACGGTTGCCGTATTTGCCTCGGTTATGATCTGGGTAATCGCGGCCGAGGTGCTGGCATTTACGTTCTCATCGCCGGCAAAAGATGCAGTTATTTTATGCGAGCCAACTGCGAGCGCATTGGTTGAAAGTGCGGCGACTCCTCCCGTCCCCAAGGCTACGGTGCCAATGGACTTGCCACCATCGGTGAACGCAATAGAGCCTGTTGGCAGAATTGTGCTGGCCGTCTTTAATGTTGCGGTAAGGGTGACTGGGATGCCAAAGGTCGCGGGGTTAAGGGACGAAGAAACGGTTAGGCTCGAGGACGCAACTACGTTTAAAGCCAACGTGGCGCTGGTACTGGAATCAATGAACTTGGGTGTGTCGCCTCCATATTGAGCGGTGAAGGAGTGCGGCCCCTGGGATATGCTGGCGATCTTCAGCGCTGCGCTTCCGCTAGTGTTGACGCTCGCCGTTCCCAGCACTGTGGTTCCATCGAGAAACGCCACGAGGCCATCGGGTGTCACACCGCCTCCAGAAGGCGTGGTGATCTTCGCAGTCAGAGTGAATGTCGATCCCAGGATTGCGGGATTGCTGCTGGCGGTCAAGACTACTGCGGTCGCCTCGGCTACCTGCTGAATCATCGGATTGGATTTGCTGGAGGAGTGAACCGAGTCCCCAGAATAGGTGGCCGTGATGCTGTGATTCCCGACGGCTAAGGTTGAGACAGCAAAGGAACCGCTCGCAACAGCGTTGAGTGCGACGGCCCCTTGTAGAACCTTGGCTCCGTCATAGAAGATCAGCGTTCCGGTGGGCGTGCCGGATCCGCTTCCGGTGGAAACGCTGCCCGAAATAGTAAGACTTTGGCCGTATGGAACAGGGTTCTGCGTGGAGGTGATGGCCAACAATGTGGAATTACTTGATGGGGAGTTGCCGGCAATGGTCAATGTCATCGGATTGTTGGCGGCTTGACCGTTGATCGTCAGGGTTCCAGTGAGTGGATCTCCAGGGGAACTGGGGGCGAATTCTGCCGCAATAACACATTGAGCATCGACGGAAAGCGGCGAGAGGCTGATGCACGTGGTGCCTGACGCCTGATAGGCGGCGTTTGCTCCGTCAGCTATTGAAGAAAGAGTCAGAGTGTCGTTGCCGTCGTTTTCGATGGTCTGATCGAGTGGCGTGGACGTGTTGCCTTCAAAGGTGGGATTGGCCGTGAAGTCTAGAAATGTTGCATTGGCTTGATATTCGAGAACGCGCATGTTGAACGTGTTGGCGACGAACAGGTCTCCAAAATCGTCGAGAACGATCCCTCTCTGGCCATAAAGTCCGGTCGAAGCAATAGAGGAACCGGTGTAGAACTCGAAGTTGTTTACTATCTCACTCGAGATGTCTCCGCTGACGGCGTTTACCTTGCGAATTGCAGAGTTTCCGCTGTCACAGATGAGGATATTCTGGGCGGAATCTACGATGACGCTGGTTGGGGTCTGCAATGCGGCGGCTGTCGGCAGACCACCGTCGCCAAAATACCCGGGCGTGCCAGTACCAGCGAAGGTCGTAATCGTGCCTGCCGGAGTTACTAGACGCACGACGTTGTTGGCGGAGTCGGGAATGTACATGTTTCCGTTGGCGTCAAACCCCGGGGCATAAGGAGAATTCAGTTCAGCGCTCGTCGCAGGTCCTTTGTCTCCCGAATACCCGCCGGTACCTGTCGCCGTGGTGTAGCCGTCGCCAGCCAGGGAAATCACGTTTCCCGCGGCGCCGCAGGAGACTCCATAGAGGTTCGCGGTTCCCGCCGTGCAGATAGCGCGAACCTTGTGATTTGCTGTGTCAGCAATATACAAGTTACCAACCGCGTCCACACTTACACCTGCCGGGGCATTCAATGAAGCACTGGTAGCCGGACCGTTGTCGCCTGAATCGCCCGCAGTACCATTGCCGGCGACGGTGGTGATAATGCCCGTGGCCGCATCAATCCTGCGAACTACGTTGTTTCCAGTGTCGGCGATGTATAAATTGCCCGCGCCATCAATCGCCAGGCCCGACGGGTCATTCACTGACACTGAGGAATCTGAGGCTGCCTGGCCGTCTCCTGTCCAACCAGCGACACCGTTGCCGGCGATGGTGACGATATATCCGTCCTGCGGGTAGGTAACGGAATTGTGGATTGTTTCGCCTTTGCCTGAGCTTACTATGCGAATGAGATTATGCAGGCTGTCTGCAATGTACAGGTTGCCGTTGCCATCCAGCGCTACGGCAGAAGGAAGGTACAAACCAGCTTCCAGGGCCGGGCCCCCGTCGTCGACAACGGACCAGTACCCATTCCCGGCAATAATCGAAACTCCGGGCGGATTGAAGAAGGCTAGGCCTCCTGTTCCCTTACCTTGGAGAAGCGCGGATCCCAACACATTTCCGGAGGAATCCAAGAGCACGACGGCACCTCTCCGAAGACCTGGAGCCACCGGCGTAAAACTAACGGTTACCGAACATACCTGCCCCGCGGCCGAGAAGGCATTGCCTGTGCAGGTGTCGCTCGTCTCCGTGAAGTCACGGGCTGGTGCTCCGGCTGTGAGCACTTCGACAGAATTGACCGTACCCGCAGCGATAGAACTGACTGTGACATTTTCGGATGTTGTGCTGCGCACTTTGACTGGACCCAAATTGGCCTGAGCCATAAGTTGGGCACTAAATGCAATAAGCCCTAGAAACAATGTCGATTGACCTCTTAAAGCAGCCATCTTGCTGGCGCGCATGGGCGTATCGCTTTGCAGCATACAATTCCCCTTCCTTTGTATTCCCTAATTAGAATGTGCTTGCCAAGAAGTGGCTTGTCGATCGGCAAACGGACGGTTCTGGCTGTCCCAAAGACCTGCATACAAATGCAGGAAAGTGCTGCCCGCCTGTCATTGAAACGCCTACTATGTAAACGATTCCGTCGTTCGACGGCTAGTTAGTGCATCTATGGGGACATCAAATGCACCCTCGAGGCGTTCACTCAGGAAACGCCGAATATGAGCTGCTTGATCATATTGCTCGCGCAGGAATTGATAGGCTCGGTCTGTCATTCGCTCCGCCTCATCGGGATATTCGAAAATCTCCCGAATCGCTGCTGCAAACCTAGCCGGATCATCTTCGACACGAATATGTTCCCGATTCCTGAGACCGCTTCCTTCCGCCCCTACCGCGGTGGTGACCAAAGGACGCCCCTCGAGCGCAGCATGAATGGTCTTTAGCTTCACTCCTGCACCGCTTTGCATCGGGTTCACCATCACACTTGCCCGACTGTACAGAGGAGAGAGGTCAGCACGGTCTACGTGCACTTCACACCGTTCAGTACCGGCAATCCCGGCCACGAAACTTCGCGCCTTCCTTGATCCCCCGGTCGATCCTGCGATGGTCAGCCGATATGCATCATCCAGTCGTAGAAGCGGATGCACGTGCCGGATGTACCATCGAATGCCTTCCCGGTTTAACGGACCTTTGAGGCCACCTACGATTAGCACCTCTCGAGATCTCACTTGCGGCCTGGCCCGTCGGGGGCCTGCGCACAGGTCGATTGCGGGAGGTAGCCAAAAACTCTTTGATCCAATTTCTGCAGACTCGAGTGCAATTCGGTCGCGCTCTGACTCGGAGATGAACCATAAACCATCCACCTTGTCGAACAGGCTAGGACTGAACCGCCGGAATCTCAGGGACTCCAGCGCAAAG
This sequence comes from uncultured Acidobacteriota bacterium, assembly GCA_963788435.1. Lineage (GTDB taxonomy): Bacteria > Acidobacteriota > Terriglobia > Terriglobales > Acidobacteriaceae > Telmatobacter. The sequence continues at coordinate 10,324 of CAWBIG010000249.1, forward strand.
AACGCTTTCCAGAGCAGGCGTTCTTCGGCTTTTGCTAGAGTGCGGTAGTAGCGGGTCTCATCGTTATGTACACGAACGACGCGCAGCCTTGCCCTTAGCCCCGGGTTGTCAAAAATTGGCGCCATGAGCTCCGAATCGGCTAATGCGAGATCGTATTCCTCCTCCAGCAAAAGACTCTTCAGGCTCCTGTTGGTTGCCACCAGGATCGGCTGGCGTGTGAAAATTGCTCCAGCCGTGATTTCGCGCGGCACAAGGTCCACTTTGTCCGCGATTTTCCGTACCTCCGTTAGTTCGCGCTCGCCCGGAAAAGACCCTCGCGTTGTGATGACAACGTGCACCCGGCATCCGAGCCTACACATCGCCACAAGCCTGTGCCAGATGTCCGACCGGATACCATTTGTAGGCGGATACGGACAGTCCTTCATCACATGCAGAACTCTCATAATATAACTCTCTGTGAACTGTAGCATTCATACTGCAGCCTGCTCAACGAAGCGGCGTGACTCTTGTTCGGGCGATGTTGAAAGCGTCTAGATGAGATTCTCGGAATGCCTCCTTGAGCTCTACAAGACAACTGCACGTCTGAGGGCACACCGACGGCCTTTCGAATTTATCCTAGTGAGAGCACATAACTCGCTAGTTACGAAGTCAATTGCAAATGCTCGATTATTACGACCGGGGAACGGCAGAATTCGTTCTGCCCATCAATACGTGCGGGTTTGCTTGAGGGTACGTCATGCGAACAGCTACTTCGCCAGATTGTTCTTCCTTTCTTCCCAGGGCCAGCGATGTGAACAGCGCCGTAAACAGGCTGCACGCAAAAGAAGAGTCAAAAATGAATTCGCTCTCCCCAAACCCGTGAACGAGGATGAACAGAATACAGGCCACAGGCCAAAGGCCGGCCCATCCCGGCACTGTGCGGATATACCGAATGGCCATGCCAAATGCTTTCCAAAAGATCAAAATGCAGACGGCGATACCGGGAATTCCCAGAGCGATCCAGAGCTCAAGGAAGGCATTATGCGCCTCCGGGACGATCCAGCCAGCGGCGATGGTCACATCCAGCGACTCTCCGCTGAGACCGGACCAAAAGGAACCATAACCGTATCCCAGGTAGGGATGATGATGGATTGCCAAAAACAACTGATTCCACACATTGGTGCGGCCTGTAAACGTATCGTCTTTACCTAATAGTGACAGGAAAAAGGCCGAATACGATACGAGAAGGATACAACCTACCATCACCGATAAAGCCAGAAACAAGTACCCAACTACTCGTTGTTTGGGATGAAACCGAGCAATAAGGAACAAGGGAAGCATTGCGATGATCAAGGCGGTGGACGCAACGGACGTCATCGAACGCGAGAGCAGCAATAGTCCGAACGCCACCGGAATGAACAGACGCCTCAATAAATTGAGGCGCCCGAAGGGAACAATCAGCAACATTGCGACAGTCAATCCGATGTAGAATCCAAATCCGTTCTTATCCTGCGAAAGTCCCTTTAGAGCAAAGTTTTGTCCGGAATCGACTACGAGATGTCGCGCGACAACAAGGAGAAAGATAACCACGCACATAGCGAAGCAAAGGACTTGCGAAAGCAGCCTGGCAAATTCCTGCGTCGTGTATCGCTCTCCAAAATAAATCGCAATAAAGAGCATGATCAGTTCAAGAATGTCCCTGCGAGCGGTAAGGACAGGTTGAATACTCCACGCAATGGACAACACCTGCAGTCCGGCTAGAAGTAGCAAGGGCCACACTCGCATAGTAGCTTGGGCCACGCGATGCCATCGCCTGGAAATCAGGAGCGCGGCAACGAACGCAAGAAATAGCTGGATGAGAATGATTGGTCCATGAGCAGCCCCTTGAATGAAGAGGCTCTCGTCATTTCTGGCGTCCCCGTACAATATCGCAGTAGCCACTCCCATTTGGAATAGGAAGAAGAAATAGAAGAAGCCACGCTCAGCGCCGCGAAGCAGCATCCAATTGCCTCCTAGATATAACTTCGGATCGAGGTTCGCTGCCGACCATCTTTTCTCCAAGAATTCAGCGCTGTACGGTTGGCTACGGCCGCCCTCCGGGGGTGAGGAATTCAACGTCGTGCTCGACGGGAGGGATCCTCAGGTTCCGCGCTTCCCAGCAAACCAGTAAAAGCGGGGGAAACCCGAACACTACGGCACGCGGTACACTGCAGCTCCGGCAGCACTCGAAAGCATGTCCTGGGTGTTTTGAGCGACATGTTTCAATTTGCTGGGGGGAATGTAGAGAATGTCATTGCGTGCCAAGGGCACGTCTGGAATTCGCCCGCGTATCATGTCGCCGACCTTGATGCGTGTAGTGACATATCCGGTGTCGTCGGTCTTATGGAGGAGATAGGCGCCGTTCATGGAGGACGTGTAGTTGGCGCCGCCTGCCTGAGCGAGCGCCTGCAGGATTGTGATTTTGCCGTTATCCTGCATGGTCAGTCCCCCGGGACGTCCGACGTCGCCCAGTACATAAACCACTCCAGCTCGGGGAACCACAACGAGATCGCCGGGATAGACGATCGCGTTTTCGTCCAGTTCCTTACCGGCCTCGTCCGCGCTCAAATTGACCGTGACGCGTTCCTCATCTCCGGATCGGTGTTTGATCGTGACGTGGGTATCGGCCAGAGGCGTAAATCCACCGGCAAGCGAGATGGCGTCGAGTACGCTCCGCGAAGTCAGCAGTGGAAAGATACCGGGATGGTTCACCTCGCCATTCACCGATACGGTCTGGGTGGCGTTCTCCTTAATTAGAACTGTGACCTGGGCGTTAATGAAATACTTCTTTGCGGTATATCGTGCAGCGATCCAGTTGCCCGCATCCTGCGCGGTCATGCCGCCCAGCTTGACGGGGCCGAGCAGGTTCAGGTTAACGAAGCCTCCGGTTTCAACCCGCACCTGCTGGCTCAGGTCGGGGTTGTCGTAAACTGTGATTTCCAATAGATCGCCTGCGGAGATGAGGAGGGGTGGGTTCTGATTCGCACCCGCAACGGCTGGCTGGGCAAACGTGCGCGCGCCGACTGAGATAGCGGCGAAAGATAGTACGGTTACGGACACAAGTTTGTTGAATCTCATCATCACTTCTCCCGCCCGGAAGCCGCCATCTCTTCCGGTTCGCCCTCTATGATCTCATCGTCCGTCTTGTCAACGAAGTACGAGTCGTAATTGCCGTATTCGTCGGATAGCGTATCCATGTCGTTGACCATCACACCGAAACACTCGGCTCGCGCGCTAAGCAAGGTTCGAATGGTCCGGATAATAGCCTGCTGTTTGCTCACCGCGAAGCGCGCCACAACAATCACGCCGTCGACCATCTGCGACAACACTACAGCGTCGGTGACCGGGAGAACCGGAGGGCTGTCAATGACCACGAAGTCATAGCGCTCCCTCCATTCCAAAATCAACTGGTCCATTTTGCGAGAGCCAATCAACTCGGCGGGATTGGAAGGTGTTGCTCCAGCGGGAAGGAAACTGAGTCCGGGAACGGAGACGACATCGTGGTAGATTGCTCCGTCATTGGAACCGGCTATCAGCGTGCTGAGGCCGGAGCGGAAAGACATCTTCAGGTCACGGCTCAAGCTCCCTCTGCGGAAATCCGCGTCCACAAGCAGCACAGTTGCGCCGTTTTGAGCGAGTGCGGCCGCCAGGTGCAAGGCGGAAAAGGATTTGCCCTCGCCAGGCTGCGCGCTGGTTATCAAAAAGATCCGCCGCGGGTTATCCTGGCGCGAGAGAAGAATGGAGGAGCGTATGGACCGGAACGATTCCATCACTCGCGAGTGTGAATCACACAGGCTCGGAAGCGACGTTTGCTGCCCCGCATCGGAAGGCACGATGCCGTACCCGCGGGCTCGTGATGTGGCATTCCTCGGGAGTTTCTTCTTTCCCGCCTTGTCCAACTGCGCACGCGGCACCATGCCAAGTACGGGCAAATGAGTGATGAGCTCTATCTCGTCAGGATTGCGCAAACCGGTATCGACCGAATCACGAATGACGGCGCCGGCAACCCCGAACAGCGTGCCTAGAAATAGACCCGCGGCGAGGTAGAGAGGAATGATCGGTGTATCGGGCTTACCGGGGGGAACAGCCGGGTTCACTACATTCAGGTCGGTTGTATGAACTCCGGCGAGGATAGGCATCGTTTTGGAGGATTCGAGGAGTTTCTGATACAGGGCTTGCGCGGAATCGGCTTCGTTCTTCGCAATGTCATAATTGGCAATTTTCTGCTGCAGGTCGGTGGCCACGCGCTTCTGCTCGCCAAGAGCGCGGTTGGCATCGGCCTCGCCTGCAACTGCAGCCAGGTATTCATTGCGAGCACGTCCGGCGATACGGTTTGTCTCGGCCTTGATTTCGTCTTGCGCAGCCTGGAGCTTGGTTCGAAGCTGTATCAACTTCGGATTGTCAGGTCCATACTTCGCCGCGGCTTCTGCATATTGCGTGTTGAGTTCGGCTTCCTGCTGACGGAGGTCGATAAGAAGAGCGGCGCCGCCTGTTGAGCCGCCGCTCCCACCTTGGGCGCCTTGGGTGCCTGACATAAGCCCGGTCACCAGCTCCGGATCGCCGCTCTGCGCCATCCTATAAATCGCTTCTTTGGCGGCTCGATTGGCCTGTGCCTGTTGGGCGGTTGTATCCAGTTGTTCCATTCGTTCGGCTAAGATGTTGTGGTCGGTGCTGGAGGAACCGTAGACGCCCACCGCTTGTGACGCTCTGGTCAACCGATCAGCAGCCTCCTGCGCTTGAGCTTTGACTGCTGCCAGCTTGGTGTTCAACCATTCGGTGGTACGCTCCGCAGCTGCATAGCGAACTTCGTAGCGGTAGTCTACGTAGTCGGACACCAATTGATTCACAATACGCGCTGCCATGTCTGGATCCGGGTGCGAGAAAGACACCTCGATCATGCGCGTGCCCGCAACGGATTGCACCTTCAGTCGCTTTGACCATTTCTTCAGTAGTGCCGCGCGTTTAATCGGAGACTGCTCGATCGGCTCCGCCATGATTTTTTTGGCCTTATCGGTCAAAATGAGCGGCTTGTACGCGAACTCGTCGGTATCCTCGAGGTGAAGTTCGTTGATAACCCGAAATGCGAGTCTGTCCGATTTGAGAACCGAGACTGCGGTCTGGAGGGACAAGCTGAAATTCAATGCATCTTCCGCGTCTGCTGCTCCCGACTGCGCTTGGCCATCCTGCGCGGTCACATCCAGAGCTCCCTGTTCCTGCTTCAGCATTTCCAGTTGAGCTGTGGCCTTATAGCGTGGCGTCATTATCAGGCAGACCGCTCCTGCCAAGGCAAGAAAGAAAACGATCGATCCGTAAATCCATCGGCGCCGCCGGAACAAGAGGCGAAATACTCCACCGAGATCGGCGGAAGCATCATCCTTGGGGAGAGCGGCCGGCTGGGCAGTAGATTGCCAAGCCGAGGCAGCCGCCACCGGGGAGCGCCCCTCGGTTTTAATGATTTGCGTGGTCATTTTCATCTCCTCGGATCGATTTCGGCGCCGCCGTCTGGCCGGGGCAAGGTAGGAATCTCCCCGTCCGGCTGGATATCACACCGGCCAACGTGCGCGGAGGTTGCGTCTGATACGTGAGAGCTGCCAGGCACTACATTCTACTGCGGATATGCAACTTCACAGCCTCTAGGGAGGAACCAACGCGCATGGCTTCGCCATTCTCACTCGGTGAGGCGAGTTCTTCGATAGGTAGGAAATCGCGCCGTTGCGCGCGGCGGTTGCGATTCCACGAGCTTGCGCGCTTCGAGATCAGGTTAGGGTGGCGAATAGGCACCAGCAAGCGGAAAAGGTTCCCTATGGAAGTTCGTCTCTATTGGAAGGCGGAGGACCCCGGCGAAAATAGATGCTCCGCCCGAAACCTAACTGGCGGTGCGCTCGCGAGGCGTGAGGACATAAAGCATCAACTCTGAACGGGTCGAAATGCCCAGCTTGTCGTAGATGCGGAATAAATAGTTCTTGACGGTGTGCTCGCTCAACCCAAGCATCTGTGCGATCTCCCTGTTCTGCATACCATCCACAAGAAGCTCGACCACGTCTTCCTCCCGTTTGCTTAGAAGCTTGGTTCCGAGAGCGTCCACCAAAGGCTTTGGCTTGTGCACGTCCAGGCGATTCTCGAATGCACTCATCACCCACTCGAGTTCTTCCGAATTAGCCCAAATCTGGCCCTCATGAACCTTCGCGATGCATTTCCACAAATCTTCCAGGCCGGAGGATCGCGGGCAGAGCACTCCTTTTGCCCCCCTGTTGAATGCCCGGATCACCAGGTCCCGGTCGCGCTGTTCCATCAGGACAATGACTCGGACGTTGAGTTTTCTAAGGCGGATCCTCTCCAGAATGGATGTAAGTTTCTCCAGGGAGTCTCGCGGGTCGAAAACCATCAGAAGGATGTTGTTGTGCTCAAGCTCTTCCAGCATCTCGTC
>CAWBIG010000250.1:0-11945 GCA_963788435.1 uncultured Acidobacteriota bacterium
GGCAAAATCGCGATACGTCCGCATAGAGATAAAACGCGCCATCGACCGGCAGGAAGCTGTCGAACCCGGGCGCGGCAAACCTTCCACCAGAATGCGGCGGTTTTCCTCGTAGCCGCGCTGCGCAGCCACCTCCATGGCCGCGCACCCATCGAACGCCGCCTCGGCGGCGATTTGCGATGAATGAGAGACTAAGCTCATTGAAAGCATTGAGATCACACAATGTACTGATAGGCTCGCAGCTTGTTGATGCTACGAGTAGCTCTGAAGTCCGAATTTGGGGATGTTTGAGTTCCGGCAGGACCGAGAATGAAAAGATCTCCAGCTGTCGCACTGCCGGTCAACACTTTCAGAATTTGGTTCTGAGGAGAAAGATTGTTGATTGCCAGGAAGGATTCGTTTGAGTTTAGTATTCCTCCTGAGAGTCGCCGGTGGGAAAGATGGAACATGGGTAGTCGAGGATCGGTGTTTTAGTGCTTGTCTGTGAGGTCCAGTTCGCGCATTCTGGTGTAAGGATTTTACTGAAAGTCGCGTTTGGTGACTGGAGCGTCGCTGTTTGGGTGATGGAGACTGTCTGAGATCCTACAGTCAGTCGAAGCTACAAATGAAGCATCTGAGAGAACGTGTTTACCTCCGTTGTAATGTGCAATACAGTATCATCAGCCACAATTAAAGTACTGAGGAAGTTAGCTCTAGGTCGATGTCTTTTTGAAAGACTTACGAGACTATAAACGCTATGGTATATATGGAAATCGACATTTTCAGTCCAGTTGATAAATTGGCTCTCCGTTCGTGAAAGAAATATCTAATGTAATTGAACCATGACAACTTGTTTCCGTCGGATAAACCTAAGAGTAGTGCAAATGAAACTCTCGATTAGCAAAGGAATGGAAAGGGGACAAGACTGCACACTCGGTAAGGTGTTGACGAAGCAAGACGATGAGTCAGGAGCGACAGTAAAAAAAAAACGCGGCCGAGGCCAGGTGAGGGCAGCTTCACCGTCCGCACACGGACCGGGATTTTCCCTGTCGTGCGGGTGGCGAAGAAACCTCTGGCGGCGGAGAAGTAGTAAATTCGGCTTCATCCAGGTTCGAATTCTAGACTGGGAAGGCCTACCAACCCTCGTCGACCTCTAAGCCAGACACTTGTAGTTGACCGACGATTTGAGACGGTCGACCCACAACAACAACACGACGAACGAAGTAAAAACAACAACAAGGCCACCACCACGAAGGGAACCAAGACCAGCCCGTCCAAGCTTGACCTGGCGGTCCAAACCTCCGGGTCTCGAAAGCCCAACTGAATACCGCCTTGATGTATTGGCTGGGGTATCAAAAGGAGCCGACGGCGGAAGCGGCCGCGAACGCGCTCAAAGACCCAAAGGCCTCATCCACGCATACCTGGCTCACAAAGCGGCCACGCAAAAGCCGGCTCAACAGCCCGCGGCCCAGCCTGTCCTGGACGAGGTTTAGGTCTAAACAAGCGGAATCAGTTTTTTGAGGAGACCCGGAACACTTGAAAGTTGCGGTTTTTCAACAAATGCCGCAGCTCCCGCCTGAATGGCCTCGGCGGTCAAGTCTGGCCAAGCTGAGGTGATCACCACCAGGGTTTTCAGAACCTCTTGACCATCTCCATGCAAAGCGCAAACGAATTGACGTCGGACAGTTCACTGTCCAACAGGATCGCAGCAAAGTCATCCGTCTTCACCAGCCGCCGGACCGCTTCACCGGAGGAAACAACGGTGACGGCGAAGCCAGCGCACTTGAGAAGGGCTTTCAATGCGCTGGCCACAAACAAATCGTATTCGGCTACGATGACTTTCGGGCCCGTCGTTTGTTGAATATCGGCTCGATTTTGTTCCCAAAGTTCGGCCTGGCGGGTTTCCACGCCAATCAAAATAACATGACAACAGATTAGCAACGACAAAAGGCCCAAACCGTCGTCGCCGATATGGCGGCTGTGCCTGGAGTGGAAAAAACGCAGGTGGACGACTGGGACGACAGAGGAGGCTTCAACATTTTCGTTCAACTCAAACGAGAACCGGATTCGTCCCAGTTCATTAAATTCGTGGTTCCATTAGCCGGTATCGTGGCAAAGCTCAAAGCGATCGTGGCCAAGCACGGCTCCATCTGGGAATGGCATGAGCCTCCCCGCCCCGGACAGAGCCGCGCCGGCCCCGAGGCAGCCGAAGTATTGGAACGGTGCAACACCCATTCCTATAAATTGTCGCTTCGAGTTCCCTAATCCAGGCATTTCCAGCAACGCCGCCGACCGGCGTGCGTTTCCCCAAATAAATCCCGCCGGGGCAAAAAAAAGTGTCCGCAGGACAGGAATTCGACCAGCACAGCGGGGTGGCTGGGCATCGCACCGAAGCCGACCACCTTGCGCAAGGGCAACGGAGTGTCCTCTTCCGCTTTGCCTCACCCACATATCCGCCGGCCCGTTCTCGCTTTGTCCCGACGACTGGCTCATATCGCATCGCTCTTTACTCTTTAGTCTGCCCCGTGACAGACGAGCATCGCACCGTTACCGCTTGTCCCCAGGACCAGCCCGACGGCACCATAATCCCAAAAGCATGCACGACCACTAGAGCGCTTTGCACCGCCTTGCGATGCACATCCAGAGAAACCCGGACTCACCGGAATGTGTTTATCTGAGAAAACTGCTTGGTCGCTATATGACCCGAACCATTGCATCAACCACCATAGCAAAACACGAATGATGAATGACGCGACAACATGGCGCATTGCTTTTGGTCAAGCGCTTTGGCGCGGTTACGGCGGTGGACGGCATTTCTCGGGAGTTGCTTGGCGGAGAGCGCCGGGATTGCTGGGGCCGAATGGGGCTGGGAAGAGCGCTTTGATTGTAGCATCGTGGGCCGGGTGATCCCGGACTCGGGGACGATTCTGGTTTTTGGGGCGCGGGCGGATCCGGAGGAGGCGCGGAATGCGATGGGATGGATTCCGCAGGAGTGGACCGATTCGCGATTGACTTGCCGCGAAAATTTGCAGGCGTTCGGGCGTTATCACGGGCTAGCGGGAGCTGTGCTGGAGGAGGCTGTGACCCACGCCTGGAGTGGTCTACGCTTACGGATCGGGCGACGGAACTGGTGCAGAATCTTTCGGGCGGGATGGAGCGCGGCAAGATGGCGGCGGGGATGATACATAAGTCCCAAGCTGGCGTTGATGGATGAACCGACGGTCGGAGTCGATCCGCAGTCGCGCAATCAGATTTTTGAAATGATCCAGAAGCTGCGCGATGGCTGCATGTCGATTATTTTACACAGCAATACGTAACTGAACTCTTTAGAAATGAAGAACAAAACCACCACCATCGCCATTTGCGCACGGCCTGCACCAATTGCGGGTCCATGGTGATTACGGATCCGTTCCTGCCCGGCGACGTGCTCTGCCCCAAGTGCGGCCACTACAACAAGAACACGCCGGACTTCTGCAACAAGTGCGGCGACCCGGTGAGCCTGCAACTGAAGTACGACCAGCAGGAGTGCGAAGAGCGGGGCATGACGTTCTCCGCGCCCTTGAAGGTGACGGTGCGGCTGACCATTTACGACAAGGATCCGGAGACTGGCAACAAGACCATCCGCGACATCAAGGAGCAGGAAGTCTTCTTCGGCGACATTCCTCTGATGACTCCGAACGGCACGTTCATCGTGAACGGGACGGAGCGCGTCATCGTGTCGCAGCTCCATCGCTCCCCGGGCGTGTTCTTTGAGACGGCGAACAACCGCACCTACTTCCTGGGCAAGATTATTCCCTACCGCGGGTCGTGGGTGGAGTTCGAGTTCGACCAGAAGAACACCCTCTACGTCCGCATCGATCGCAAGCGGAAGTTCCTCGGCACCATCTTCCTGCGCGCGCTGGGACTGCGCTCTGACGAAGAAATCCTGAAGACCTTCTACGTGGTGGACAGGATCAACATCGCCGACGGCAAGCTGTTTTGGACGGTGGCGCCGGACGGCAAGGCGGGGACGCACCTGGTGGGCTCGAAGCCCGCCCACGCCATCCTGCATGGCAAGGAAGAGATTGCGCACTCCGGGCGCAAGATCACGGCGCACACGCTGAAGGCTCTGCGCGCGGCCAACATCGAGAAGGTGGAGATTGAGCAGGCCGAGCTCGACGGCGCGATGACAGCTTCCGACATCGTGGATACGACCACCGGCGAAGTGATTGTGGAATCCAACCTGGAGTTGACTGCCGACCGCCTGCACAAGGTACTGTCGTCGGGCGCCCAGAGCTTCGAGGTGTTCTTCCCTGAGCGCGACGACGTGGGCAACATCATCACCAACACCCTGAAGCGCGATTCGATCCACAAGCCGGAAGAGGCGCTGATCGAGATCTACCGCAAGCTGCGCCCGGGCGATCCGCCGACGCTGGACACAGCCACGGCGCTGTTTGAGGGCATGTTCTTCGATCCGCGCAAGTACGACTTTTCGCGCGTGGGCCGGCTGAAGTTCAACATCAAGCTTTATGAGAACCAGGACGCAACGCAGCTCGACCATCGCACGCTGACAGCCGAGGACTTCTACGCGACCATCCGCTACCTGCTGAAGCTGCGCAAGAACATCGGCATGGTGGACGATATCGACCACCTCGGCAATCGCCGCGTGAGGGCGGTGGGCGAGCTGATGGAAAACCAGTTCCGCATTGGTCTGGTGAGGATGGAACGCGCCATCAAGGAAAAGATGAGCGTGTACCAGGAGCTTTCGACGGCCATGCCGCACGACCTGATCAACGCCAAGCCGGTGATGGCGGCCATCCGCGAGTTCTTTGGTTCGTCGCAGCTTTCGCAGTTCATGGACCAGACCAACCCGCTCTCGGAGATCACCCACAAGCGGCGGCTCTCGGCGCTTGGACCGGGCGGCCTGAGCCGCGAACGCGCCGGATTTGAAGTGCGCGACGTGCACCCGACGCACTATGGGCGCATCTGCCCCATCGAGACGCCGGAAGGTCCGAACATCGGCCTGATCAGCTCGCTGAGCTGCTTTGCGCGCATCAACGAGTACGGTTTCATCGAGTCGCCCTACCGCAAGGTGAAGGACGCCAAGATTCTGGATTACGTTGAGATCGCCAACGCCGGCGACAGTGGGATGCGGGTGGGCGACCACATCGAGAAGGACGAATCTGCGCGCTTGAATGCGCAGCTCAAGAAGGCGGGCAAACGGGGGATCGACTCGATTCCGTACAGCTTCTACCTGAGCGCGTGGGAAGAGGACCGGCACACCATCGCGCAGGCTAACATCGAATTCGACGCGAGCGGGCACATCACCGAGGACCTTGTGAACGCGCGCCGGCAGGGGAACTTTGTGCTGGTGAACCGGGCGGAGGTGGATTACATCGACGTCTCGCCGAAGCAGCTGGTGAGCGTGGCTGCGTCGCTGGTGCCGTTCCTGGAGCACGACGACGCCAACCGCGCGCTTATGGGCGCCAACATGCAGCGGCAGAGCGTGCCGTTGCTGGTGGCGGAGGCGCCGCTGGTGGGCACGGGCATGGAAGGCGTCACTGCGCGCGACTCTGGCGCCGTGGTGCTGGCCAAGCGCAACGGCATCGTGGACTCAGTGGACTCCGAGCGCATCATCGTGCGCGTCGAGGGCGAGCACCATCCCACGCAGCTCTCGCGCGAGGTTGGTTCCGACATTTACACGCTGATCAAGTTCAAGCGCTCCAACCAGAACACCTGCATCAATCAGAAGCCGGTGGTGCGGGAGGGCGAGCGCGTGCTCAAGGGACAGGTAATCGCCGACGGGCCGTGCACGGAGCAGGGCGAGCTGGCGCTCGGTCGCAACGTGCTGGTGGCGTTCATGCCCTGGCGCGGCTACAACTTTGAGGACGCGATCCTGATCAGCGAGAAGCTGGTTAAGGACGACTACTACACCTCGGTGCACATTGAGGAGTTTGAGATTGAAGCGCGCGACACCAAGCTGGGTCCGGAAGAGATCACGCGCGACATTCCCAATGTGAGCGAGCATGCGCTGCGCGACCTGGACGAAAGCGGCATTATCCGCATCGGCGCCCAGATCCAGCATGGCGACATCCTGGTGGGCAAGGTGACGCCGAAGGGCGAAACCCAGCTCACGCCGGAAGAGAAGCTGCTGCGCGCCATCTTCGGCGAGAAGGCCGGCGACGTGCGCGACGCTTCGCTCACGTGTCCTCCGGGGATCGAGGGCACGGTGGTGGATGTCCGCATCTTCAGCCGCAAGGGCCAGGAGAAGGACGAGCGGGCCAAGCAGATTGAAGCGGAGTACGTGTCCAAGCTGGAAAAGAACCTGGGCGACGAAATCCGCATTCTGACGGACGAGCGCCTGAAGCGCCTGGCCGGGATCCTGGGCGACAAGGAGGTGCTGGCCGACCTGCACGACGAGCGGACCAACAAGCGCCTGCTGACCAAGGGGGCGATCCTGGATCGGGAGACCATCGAGCGCATCTCCACCAAGAACCTGAAGCGCATCCGCTACGCCGACAAGGATCCGCGCGTCAACGAGCAGATCGACGAGATCGAGGAGATGACGTCGCGGCAAATTGAAGTGCTGCGCAAAATCACCAACGAGAAGATCGCCAAGCTGGCCAAGGGAGACGAGCTGCCGCCGGGCGTCATCAAGCTGGTGAAGGTGTACGTGGCCATGAAGCGCAAGCTGAGCGTGGGCGACAAGATGGCCGGCCGGCACGGCAACAAGGGCGTGATTTCGCGCATTCTTCCCGAGGAAGACATGCCGTACCTGCCCGACGGCACCCCGGTTGAAATTGTCCTGAACCCGCTGGGCGTGCCTTCGCGTATGAATGTGGGCCAGATCCTGGAGACGCATCTGGGCTGGGCCGCGCACGGGCTCGGGAAACAGGTAGCCGACTTGGTCCGCGAGCACAACGACGTGAAGACCACGCGCGAGTTTATCCGCAAGCAGTTTGCGGGAACGGCCACGCTGCGGCAACTGGAAGAGCTGGACGACGAGATGCTGCTGCGCGTAGCCGCGGGCATGGATCACGGCATCTGGTTCGGCACCGCGGTGTTTGACGGCGCGCAGGAGAGCGAGATCAAGTCGCTGCTGCGGGCGTCGGGATTGCCGGAGTCGGGCAAGACGCCGCTCTACGACGGCATGACCGGCGAGCAGTTCGAGCAGCCGGTGACGGTGGGTTACATTTACATGCTCAAGCTCTCGCACCTGGTGGACGACAAGATTCACGCGCGCTCCATCGGGCCGTACTCGCTGATTACGCAGCAGCCGCTGGGCGGCAAGGCGCAGTTCGGCGGGCAGCGCTTCGGCGAAATGGAAGTTTGGGCTCTTGAAGCCTACGGCGCCGCGTACATCCTGCAGGAGCTGCTCACCGCCAAATCCGACGACGTATATGGCCGCACCAAGATCTACGAGGCCATCGTCAAGGGCGAAGCGGCCATCGAGCCGGGTGTGCCGGAGTCGTTCAACGTGTTGATCCGCGAATTGCAATCGCTTTGCCTGGACGTGGAGCTGATCAAGCGCGCGGACCTGATTAAGAAAAAGCCTGAGCCGGAGCCTTTGGCGGCGGTGGCCGACGATTAAGTGCAAGTGGTCAGTGACCAGTGGTCAGTGGTCAGCCTCAAACGAGAGCTCGCTACGGACAACTGATCACTGACCACAGACCACTGACCACTGAATTGAGGGTCCTTCTTCACAGCGAGAACCATCGCTACCCGGGAAGGAAGGATCCAGTGAGAATCCCGGGAAGAGCCGCGGCAGCGCCCAGAAGGCCTGCCAAGGAGGGTCGCCTTGTTCCGATCGAACCCGTTTGAGCTAGCCAGCCCGATTACCGATTTCGACGCCATCCGCATCATGCTTGCATCCCCGGAGAAAATCCGGAGCTGGTCGCACGGAGAAGTGACGAAGCCGGAAACCATCAACTACCGCACGTTCAAGCCGGAACGCGATGGGCTTTTCTGCGCCCGCATCTTTGGCCCGGTCACCGACTGGGAGTGTCTCTGCGGCAAGTACAAGCGCATGAAGCACCGCGGCGTGATCTGCGACAAGTGCGGCGTGGAAGTGACGGTAAGCAAGGTGCGCCGCGAGCGCATGGGCCACATCGAGCTGGCGTCGCCCTGTTCCCACGTGTGGTTCTTCAAGGGACTTCCCTCCCGCATCGGCCACCTGCTCGACATTTCGCTGCGCGACCTCGAAGGCATTCTCTACTTCGAGTCCTACGTCGTGGTCGATCCCGGCGATGCGCCGGTGCGCGAGCGCGAAATCATCAAGGACGAGAACCGCTTCCGCGAGCTCGACCAGCAGTTCCGTCCCTCGGGCTTCAAGGCCATGATGGGCGCGGAAGCCATCAAGGAATTGCTCAAGCGCGTCAGTATCGAAGAGCTGGCAATGGAGCTGCGCGAGCGCATGAAGACCGAAACCTCGGCGCAGAAAAAGATCAAGTACGCCAAGCGCCTGAAGGTTGTGGAAGCATTCCGCAAATCGAGCAACAAGCCCCAGTGGATGATTCTGGACGTGCTGCCGGTCATTCCTCCAGAGCTGCGCCCGCTGGTGCCGCTGGATGGCGGCCGTTTTGCCACCTCCGATCTCAACGATCTCTACCGCCGCGTGATCAACCGCAACAACCGGTTGAAGAAGCTGATGGACCTGCATGCGCCGGAAGTGATTGTGCGCAACGAAAAGCGCATGCTGCAGGAAGCTGTGGACGCGCTGTTTGACAACGGCCGCCGCGGCCGAGTGCTGCGTGGCGCCAACAACCGCCCGCTCAAGTCGCTCAGCGATACCCTCAAGGGCAAACAGGGCCGCTTCCGCCAGAACCTGCTGGGCAAGCGCGTGGATTACTCCGGCCGTTCGGTCATCGTGGTCGGCCCGGAGTTGAAGCTGCACCAGTGCGGCCTGCCCAAGAAGATGGCCCTCGAGCTGTTCAAGCCGTTCATCTACCATCGCCTGGAGCAGACGGGCCATTGCACCACCATCAAGCAGGCCAAGGAAATGGTGGAGATGCAGGAGCCGGTGGTGTGGGACATCCTTGAAGAGGTCATCAAGGACCACCCCGTACTGCTGAACCGCGCCCCAACGCTGCACCGCCTTGGCATCCAGGCCTTTGAGCCGGTGCTGGTGGAAGGCAAGGCGATCAAGATTCACCCGCTGGTGTGCACCGCGTTCAACGCCGATTTCGACGGCGACCAGATGGCCGTGCACATTCCGCTGTCGCCGGAGGCGCAGATCGAAGCCAGCGTGCTGATGTTGGCGTCGCACAACATTCTTTCGCCGGCGTCCGGCCAGCCCATTACCGTGCCCACCCAGGACATGGTGCTGGGGCTCTATTACCTGACCAAGGCCAAGAAGGGCGCCGTCGGCGAGGGCCGCACGTTTGCCAACACCGATGAAGTGCTGATGGCGCTTGAAGCCAGGGAACTGGAGACGCTGTCGCCTGTCCGCCTGCGCTACACGGGCAAGGTGCTGGACATGACCACGGCGTACGACGACCAGGACCTGACCCACACCGAGCCCGTGGACTTCGACGGCGACTACATCAACACCACTGTGGGCCGCGTCATTTTGAACGATGCGCTGCCGACGGGCATGCCTTACATCAACGGGCTGCTGAAGAAGAAGGGCATCGGCCAGCTTGTCAACTATTGCAACCAGAACCTCGGGCTCGAGGTGACGGTGCGGATGCTCGATCGCATCAAGTCGCTCGGATTCCATTACGCCACGCGTTCCGGCCTGTCTGTCGGCCTGGACGACATGGTGATTCCGGCCAGCAAATATGAGGTGGTGAAGGAAGCCGACAAGAAGGTCATCGAGGTGCAGAAGCAATACCTCGACGGCGCCATCACCAACGGCGAGCGTTCCAACAAGGTCATCCAGATGTGGTCGGCGGTGACGGACGAAGTGGCCGACAAGATGTTCTCGAACATGAAGAGGGCCGACGAAGAGGGGGCGATGAACCCCATCTACATCATGGCCGACTCCGGCGCCCGCGGTTCGAAGCAGCAGATCCGGCAGTTGAGCGGCATGCGCGGTTTGATGGCGAAGCCTTCGGGCGAAGTCATCGAGACGCCCATCACGGCGAATTTCCGCGAAGGGCTGACGGTGCTCGAGTACTTCATCTCCACCCACGGCGCGCGCAAGGGCCTGGCCGATACGGCGCTCAAAACCGCCGACTCGGGCTACCTGACCCGCCGCCTGGTGGACGTGGCGCAGGACGTGATCGTGACCGAATACGACTGCGGCACCTCGGAAGGCATCGACGTAGTTGCCATCGTGGAGTCGGGCGAGATCATCGAGCCTCTGCGCGACCGCATCATCGGCCGCGTGTCCCTCGAAAAGATCAAGGACTACGACGGCAACGTGGTGGTCGAGATCAACCAGCAAATCGACGAAGACATCGCTTCGGCGATTCAGGGCGCGGGCGTGGAAAAGGTGAAGATCCGCTCCGTGCTCACCTGCGAATCGCGGCGCGGCGTCTGCGCGCTGTGCTACGGGCGCAACCTGGGTTCGGGCCGCATGGTCGAGCTTGGCGAAACCTGCGGCGTCATCGCCGCGCAGTCCATCGGCGAGCCGGGCACGCAGCTTACCATGCGCACCTTCCACGTGGGCGGCACCGCCAGCCGGGTGGCCGACCAGTCAAAACTGGACGCCAAAAACAACGGATCGGTGCGTTTTATCAACCTAAGCACGGTGCAGAGCAAGGGCGGCGGGCTGGTGGCGATGAACCGCTCCGGGTCCCTGGCCGTGGTAGACGAACGGGGCCGCGAAAAGGAGCGCTACCAGGTGGTTTATGGCGCGCGCCTGAAGGTGAAGGATGGCGAAAAGGTGACCCTCGGCCAGTTGCTAGCTGAATGGGATCCTTACACTTACTCCATTCTGACCGAGATCGGCGGCGCGGTGCAGTTCAAGGACCTGCAGGAAGGGATCACCCTGAACGAGGAAGTGGACGAAGTCACCGGACTCTCGCGCTGGGTGGTAGCAGACGCTCCCGACGAGAAGCGCCAGCCGACCTTCGTGGTGAAGGGCTCCAAGGGCAGCAAGCGTTATCTGCTGCCGCGAGGCGCTCACCTGATGGTGCAGGATGGCGACGAAGTGGGTCCCGGCGATGTTTTGGCGAAGATTCCCAAGGAGTCGACGCGCACCAAGGACATCACCGGCGGTCTGCCGCGCGTGGTGGAGCTGTTTGAGGCGCGCAAGCCGCGCGAAACCGCGATCATCAGCGAGATCGATGGCCTGGTCCGCTTCGGCGAAGTGGTCAAGGGACAGCGCAAGATTTACGTGACGGCCGACAACGGCGAGGAGAAGGAATACTCCGTGCCGCGCGGTATTCACGTGAACGTCCAGGAAGGCGAGCGGCTCCGCGCCGGCGATCCGCTGATGGACGGCCCCCTGAACCCGCATGACATTCTCGACGTGCTGGGCGAAAAGGAACTGCAGAAGTACCTGGTGAACGAAATCCAGGAAGTGTATCGTCTGCAGGGCGTGGCCATCAGCGACAAGCACATCGAGGTGATCGTGCGGCAGATGCTGCGCTGGGTTCGCATCGATGAAGTGGGCGACAGCATTTTCCTGTTGGAGCAGCAGGTGGATCGCTTCCGCTTCAACGAGGAGAAGGATCGCGTGGAGAAGGACGGAGGGCGTCCGCCGCAGGGCCGTCCGCTGCTGCTGGGCATCACCAAGGCGTCGCTGTCCACCGACAGCTTCATCTCGGCTGCCTCGTTCCAGGAGACGACGCGCGTGCTCACCGAAGCCTCGATCAACGGGGCCATCGACAGCCTGCGCGGCCTGAAGGAGAACGTGATCGTCGGACGGCTGATTCCGGCGGGCACGGGCCTGGAGTACTACCGCAACGTCCAACTCTCTCCGGAGCTGGAGGAAGCGGCGGCGCGGGTGCAACAGGAAGTCTCGGCCGAGATCGAAGCGGCGGAGCGCGAACTGGAGCTGATGCGGCAGGAAGGCGAGGCCGAGGAGATGGCGGCGGAGTAAC
>CAWBIG010000251.1:0-49239 GCA_963788435.1 uncultured Acidobacteriota bacterium
GTAACGATGTAGCCGTCGGGCGAAACGATGACGCCCGATCCGATGCCGTGCTCGAGTTGCGGCTGCTG
The DNA here is from genome assembly GCA_963788435.1 of uncultured Acidobacteriota bacterium. Taxonomy (GTDB): domain Bacteria; phylum Acidobacteriota; class Terriglobia; order Terriglobales; family Acidobacteriaceae; genus Telmatobacter. The sequence continues at coordinate 69 of CAWBIG010000251.1, forward strand.
GGGCTGGCCCTGGGGAAACATCTGGCCGAAGAACTGCTGAAAGCCCGGAGGCAGTTGCATCTGCTGGCCGCCGTTTTCCGACATGTCGCCGCCCTTTTCGTGCGCCGTGACGTAGACGTTGACCACGGAGGGCGTGACCTTGGAGGCGACGGCTTCCATGGCCTGGTCGAGGCTGAGCAGGGGCTCGACGCTGTTGTCACTGAGCGCCGGACTGGACGAGACTGCGGCGGCGCTCACTCGGCCGTGACCTACGAACATGGCGGCGCCAAGGGCGAATGCGCCCACTACTGCCGCAGGGACGGCCAGCTTCTTTGCGATATTTACTAAATGATTAGTTGCTTGAGGCATGATTCATTTTCTCCCGATCGTTGATTCTGTTGATCTTTCGTGGATCTTGGGTGCGGCCCGGCCGCACGGATTCATTGGCTAAATCTGGATGACCAGCCAGCCTGCCGGCGTCTGAACCACGGCGAAGGCGGCACGGATGACGGGCTGGGTTGGTTTTGCTCCCGGCTTCCCATTGGGCATTTGGGCAAAAGCGACCACCACTTGCGGCGGCTCGGCCATGTCAGACCATTGGGTCATGACCAGCAGCGTTTCTGCTTGCGGCGGAGGCGGAGTTCTGAGGCTGGCCAGGCGCGTAATGGGCGGCTTGCGATGGATGGGCCGCCGATCCACTGCGGCGCGGACCGGTTGCGGCTTGGTTTGGGGATTGAATGTGGCTGGGTAGGCTGGGCCGGCAGGCATGATGGCTTTTACCATCTCCGGCTGTCCGCCGAGGGCGCGGCTTACCTGTCCGATGTCGAGCGAGGCCGCCATCTGCGCGCTGGTGAGCTGGGGCGGCGCGAAGCGGACCACCTCCGGCGCACGGGCCAGGGTGAGGGCACAGGCAAGCGCTCCGGCAACCAGTCCGCCGGTAGCGGCCAGGGCGGGCCAGCGCTTCATGGTGCGTGCGGGCTGGTAGAGGATGCGCTGGACGCGCCGCACCAGCTCGGGACGATCTTCCCAGGCGCCCAGGACGAGGCCGAAGCCGCGGCGGACTAAAGAATATTCCGCGAGGCGGGTGAGGCAAAGCGCGTAGGCTTTGCGTCCGGAGCCGGAGTGGAGGACGCGATCGTCGCAGGCCAGCTCGCGCTCGGCGCATAGACGGCGCTCGACCCAGACCAGCGCGGGATTCAGCGGGAAGAGCACGAGGGCGAGTTTCTGGAGGAGGTTGGTCCAGTCGTCGCCGCGGCGGAGGTGCTCCATTTCATGGAGGACGACCTGTTGCAGCTCGGCGGAAGTGAGCCGCGCGGCGAGGCCGGGCGGAAGGAGGATGCGGGGGTGGAAGAATCCGAGCACGCTGGGCCGGGCGACGTCCGCGCAGGTGCAGAGCTGGACGGGGCGGCCGTGGTTATGGAGTAGCTGGGCAATCTGGGGTCCGGCTGGGAACGGGTTGGCCTGGCGGGCGAGGCGGCGGAGGTGCAGCGCGCCCGCGAGAAGCTGGCCAGCGCGCAGCAGCGACAGCGCCAGCCAAACGGCGGCGACGGCCAGGCTCCAGCGGGGGTCGAGGCGCACGGCGCGGGCCGCGAGCGCCTGAGTGCCCGCGGGGCTGCCGGTGAAAAGGGGAACCAAGTGCAACAAAGCCATCAAAATGAAGACGTTGAGCCACACCACGGAGCGGGCTGCCGCGCTCAGGCCGGGAAGAAGCCGCAGCACCAGCCATACCAGGCCGGCGAGCAGAGCACCTTCCCAGACGGCGGCGAGCAAAGCGCCTGCCGCGCCGGCCGACCAGCCTGTCAGCATGGGGGCAAACTCACTCATCGCTCTTCCTCCGCCTCTGCTGTATCAGATGCCGGTTCGTCGGGAACGGAGGCAATGGCTTCTTTCAGACGGCGCAGTTCCTCGGGGCCGATCTGGTCGTCCCCCAGCAGGCTCAACACCAGGCGCTCGCGGGAGTTGCCGAAGAACCGCTGGAGCACGTGCTTGACTTCGCTGCGGCCGGCCTCCTGCTCGGCCACGGCGGCGCTGTAAAGGAAAGCGCGGCCCTCCTGGCGGTGAGCTACGTAACCTTTCTGCTCCAGGATGCGGATGGTGGTGAGGACCGAGGTGTAGGCCAGGGGCGCGGCGCCGGCGCAGGCCGCAGCCACGTCGGCAACGCTCGATTCGCCGCGCGTCCACAGGACTTTCATCAGCCTTAACTCGGCCTGTGTCAGCGTGATGGATGGTTTCGGAGGCATTTTGTCCTTTAAACCTTGGGGGAGGGCCGGTTTTCTCTGTCCTCACTGTGTCAGACGTTCAACTAATAATCTAGTTAGCAGATAGGATTCTGTCAATTCAGGGAAAGGGGAAGGTGCTGGAAGAGGGCCAAAAACATATCAACATATCATGATGTGTTGATAACGAAGGCGAGGGTAGAATGACCTACTCTACCGTCGCATCATGATATGTTGATGCGTTATTGCGAGCTAAAGAGTGGGCCAAATCACAAGGCATGCAGAGCAGGAATAAAGCCCAAAAGGGGCCGCATGGCTGCGGCCCCTTTTGCAATCTTCGTCGGAATCGGGTTACTTGGACGGCGCAGGCTTGGGAGCCGAAGGCGCCTCCGGAGGCGGCGCGGGCACACCCGACTTGGCGTTGTAGGCATCGATAACAGCCTTGGTGATGTCGCTCGAAGGCGCATGATACAGCACCAGCGGGGCCTGCTGCTGCTGCTCGCTGGCGTCGATGACCATGGCGAAGCCCTCCTTCTGGGCGATGTCATGAAGCACCTGGTCCACCTTCTGCGCGACCTTGCCGAAGGTGTCCTGCATCTCCTGCGTATAGTCGTTCTGGGCGTCTTCGGCGATGCGCTGCGCCTGCTTCTTCTTCTCGTCGATCTGACGCGCCTTGGTGGCGCGATCGGCGTCGCTGAGGGCGGCGCCCTGCGCCTGCAACTGCTTGGTGAGCGCGTCCACCTCGTCGCCGAGGGACTTCAACTGATCCCGCTGCGGCGCAAACTTCTTTTGCAGGTCGGCAAAATCGCGCTGGAACTCGTTGGTCGAGGTCACCGCCGCCTGGAATTCGATTACGGCCACCTTGGGGCCCGGCGTGGAACCAGCTGCTGCGGGTGCGGTTTGGGCTGCCGCGGCCAGAGACATTCCCAGGGCCAGAACAGAGGATAAAGCTATGGTGCGCTTCATGCGATTGGTCAAACTCCTTCTCATCTCCCGCCCTTGCGCGCGCTAAACGGCGCTCTTCGTCAGTTTTGGTCTCTCGATTTGCGGGCTGAGCATCAGACGCTGCAGGCAGGAAAAAGACACAAACACTGGAGATCGGCAGGAACTATCTGGATTATAGGTGGGGGTTGGGGAAGCGTCAAACCGGGACGAGGGAAAAGGGAAAAGGGACAAGGGAAAAGGGAGTAGGGGGAAGAAGCGGCAGTTGTCAGCGATTGCCGCTTCTTCCCTTATCCCTTTTCCCTGTTTTTAGAACGTGGTCGAAACTGCCAGGCGGAAGGTTTTTCTGGGTTCGCGGAACTGGTTCAATGCTCCGTAACCCTGGATGGCCTCCCGGTAGGTGTAGTCGCCGGCGCCGCCCGGCGGGAACATGTCGCGAGTGATCAACTGCGCCGAGCAGCTCTGGTTGCGGGAGCCATTGGCGTTCTCATTGCAGTAAGGCGTCTCATAAGAGCCGGAGCGGGTTGTATGCGAAATACAAGCGAAACGGTGCGTTGATGACGGGCATGATGACGGAGAGCTCGCCGCCCAGGGACATGCGGGGCACAAAGTTGGTTCCCGCCACCGGCCGGATATTTCTCTGGAATCCGACCTCCGATCCGGGAATGCCGCCCTGGCAGGCGCCATTGTTGTAGACCGCGCATCCGTAGAGCGGAGCGGTGAGGGTGGCGAAACCCTCGGGGCTCTGCTCGAGCTGTCCCTTGTTGAGCGCACCGTCGATGCCGAAGTCGTCAAAGAACGACCAGGTGACCGGGCCGGCAATGGGAATGCGGTACTCCGCGTTGGCGGTGAGGTTGGTGTCGCCGCCGATGGAAGCGATGCCATACACGGGGATGGGCACCTGGATGCACTGGTTCAACTGTGGGTTGGTCGGGTCGCGAGGCACGCAGCTGCCGTCGGGATTGGTCAACTGGACGGTGGTTCGGTTGGGCACATAGCCGTAAGGCGTTGCGCCGCGAATATCGAAGCCGCGGATTTCCTGTTCGCCGCCGGCGTAGAAGCGGCTGTTTGGCGGCGCCACGTCTCCGCCGAATCCCTGGATATAACCGAGTTGGGCGCGGAGCGCGAGCACGTTATGCCCGGTTGGATCGGGACGGAAATAGTGCATCGAGCGGTAGCTTTTGTAAGCCACGAAGGGAGCAAAGTAACGCAGGTTGCCGCCGATGCCGGAGAACTGGAGGACCGCCGTGTATTCCTTGCCGGTGCGCGGCCGCAGCGGGTTGTTCACCGTGTTGTAAACGTAGGAGAACGAGGCGGAGCTGTTGACGATGCCGGTGAGCGCGTTCGAGCCCTGGATGCCGGAGCGGAAAGCGATGGTCTGGAAGAACGTCTGCGACGCGGTGGAGAACGCCGTGATGTTTGAGTCATTGAAGGAGTAAGTGAAGCCGAGGCGCTGGAAGTTGTGGCGCCGGAGCGGATAGCTGACGCTGAAGTTCACGCCCCTGGAGGCCTGATTGTAGTTCTGGGTAAGCGATTGCTGCGCGGCGCTCAAGTTCACAGACTGCCCAGTGGTGGCCTGGTAGGCCTTGGACGCGTTGAAGTCCTGCTTCTGGTCGAAGATCTGGAAACCCATGTTCAAAGGCCGGTTATGGACGTAGGGCTGGGAGAAGCCGAAGGTGAATGTGCGCCCCACGCTGCCCAGGTTGCCCTGGAGGCTGAGGGTTTCGCCGAGGCCGAGGAAGTTATTGGTCTGGTAATTGACACCGAGGAAAGCGCCGGACAAGCCGCTCACGCCGCCGTTCAAGCCGATGGAATTCTTGCCCTTCTCTCTGACTTTCAGGAGCAGGTCCACGGTGCCGGTTTCGGGATCCTGGTGGGCTTCAGAGTCCTGGTCCACGCGCAGCGGTTCGAAGTATTCGAGCTGGTTGAGGCGGAGCACCGAGTACTCCCACAGTTGGGAGTTGTAGACCTGGCCCTCTTCGAGCAGCAGTTCGCGACGAATGACCTTGTCGCGGGTGGTGGTGTTGCCCTGGAACTCGATGCGGGAGACGTAGAACTGCTTGCCCTCGTCGATGTCGATGACCCAGGAGACAACGTGCTTCTGATCGTCGAAGGTGGGCTTGGGGATGGCGGCGAAGTTGATATAGCCGAGCCCGCCGTAGGCTTTTTTCAGGTTATCCATGCCCTTGGCGAGGGCCTGGTTGTCGTACCATTCGCCGTCCTTGATGTTGAATTGCGCGCGCAGAAACCTCGGGTTCGTGATGGCCTTGTTCCCGGTAAACGTGATGGTGCCCAGGCGATAGCGCGCGCCTTCTTCGATGGGGAGCAGGATGTCAATGCGTTTGCCGTGGCGCGGCCGGAAGGTGAACCAGTTCAAGCCGCCTTCGTCGCGGATCTTGGTCTGCGGCTCTTCCACCGCGGCGTTGGCGTAGCCCTTGTCGCGGTAAGCCTCGCGCACGCGTTCGGTGTCTTCTTCCAGCTTGGACGAGTCGAACGTTTTGGCGAAGAGATTCTCGAAGATGAGCGAATAGGGAATGCCGACGGGCTTGAGGTTCTTCATGGCGCGCCGCAGGATCAGCGGGCTAATGTGCTTGTTGCCGGTGAAGCGAATATCGCCCACCTTGACCGTCGGCCCTTCCTTGATGGTGAAATTGACCTGCACCATGGCAGGAGGGATGGTTTTGACTTCCGTCTTGATGGTGGCGAACTGGTGGCCGTGCTCGGCTTCCATTTCGCGCAGCACAGCTTCAGCGTGCTTAATGCGGGTGGGGTCGAACTGGCTCTCCTGGGTGAGTCCGACCTTTTCCTTTTTGAAGCGGTCGAGCGCATCGGAGACCGAAAACGAGTTCAGGCCGTGATAGTTGATCTCCTCAATGGTGGGCTTCTCGGTGACGTAGACGTCGAGGATGACGCCCTTCTCCGTGTCTTCGCGTTCAATGCGCAGGTTGGCGAAGTAGCCGGTATTCCAGAGGGAGTTGAAGTCGCGCTCCACGGTGACCGGATCGTACTGGTCGCCCTGGTGGGTGAACATCCGGGCGAGGATGGTCTCCTTGGGAATGCGGCGCTGGCCGATGACGCGAATTTCGGCGATGGTGTTTGCCTGCTGTGCGAACGCGGCCATTGAGGATGCCAACAGGACCAGCAGGAACAACGCGCGCCCCGCTCGGATCAGCTTCCCGAGAGCGGGGGATGAATCCTTGTGCAGCTTGTTCACCGTGGGATTTCCCTGCGGCGAGCGCACATCGTACTGGTGCGGTCCATGGTTACAGTTCACGGGAAAAATATGCACACCCTCATTGCTCTCGAAAGATCGGCTCTGCCTCGAGGAAAAGTCGATTATATTGGACGGCGGCCATCAGCCCCAAACCGGCCGGATCCCGGTGAGGGCGGAAACAGAATTCTTCCCGCCGCGCTCGGGCATTTCCCGGTCCAATCGCCTGCCGGGCACAACAAAAACGCTGTCAACCCCAGTCTACCGGACGCAAATGGCGCGCCCGGCTCGCTGATCTGCTTTCTTTCCTCGAGAGTGTTGCACCCTGCTTAGACGCACCAGCCCGCGACATGACATCCTGCAGTGAGGGAGGAATTGAGGTGTCCCAGGAGCCCGCAGCGCTCTACCAACTTTGGGCCGATCTGCTGGACGGCACGGGGCTGCGCCTCGATTCCTTTGCCGGGCGGGTGCTACTGATTGTGAACACTGCCAGCCGTTGCGGTTTCACGCCGCAGTACGGTGGGCTGGAACGCCTGTGGCGGGAGTTGAAGGAGCGGGGACTGGTGGTGCTGGCGTTCCCCTGCGACCAGTTCGGGCACCAGGAGCCGGGCTCGAATGGGGAGATCGGAAGTTTTTGCCAGCAGAACTACGGGGTCAGTTTTCCGGTGTTCTCAAGGATCAAAGTGAACGGTCCGGACACGCACCCGGTTTACCGGCTGCTGAAGCGGGAGCGCCGTGGGCTGCTGTGGCTGGGACGCATTCATTGGAACTTTACCAAATTCCTTGTCGATCGCGAGGGCCGCATCGTGAGCCGCCACGCGCCGTCAACGGACCCGGAAAAGCTGCGCGGGCGAATTGACAGGCTGCTTGGAGCTGGCGCGTAGAATGTCGCCATGCCGCGCAACGTTCCCTTGTTGCTGATCCGCGTCGTTGTCGGGATCGTCTTCATCACCGAAGGCGTTCTGAAGTTTCTTTGGCCGTCCGAGCTTGGCGCCGGCCGGTTCGCGCACATCGGCTTGCCCTGGCCGCAGGTGCTGCCGCCGGTTGTGGGCGCGCTGGAAATCGCCGGCGGAGCCGCGGTGCTATTCAATCTCTACGCCGGCGATGCCGCCATCGTGCTGCTATGCATCATTCTCACCGCGATCGTCAGCACCAAGCTGCCCATCCTCATTGGCCACGCCGTGGGGCCGTTCCAGCTATCGAAGAGCGCCGAGCATCATGGAATCCTCGGGTTCATTCATGAAGCTCGGACCGACCTGGCCATGCTGTTCTCGCTGGTGGCCATACTGATCGGCTCGGGCGTGCGCGGCGGCTCGCGCGGCCGCCGCTGATTGTGCTTAGTCAACGCGCGGCGAAAGCACGTAGACGTAAACCAGCATGGCTGCACCGACGAGCAGTGGAATCAGGCCGGCTAGCTTGGGTCCGCCTACCTCGTTGAGAAGAGCGATGACACCGATGCCGACAAAGGCGGTGATGATGCCGCCAACTTTCAGCCCTTCGCGCATTTTGATGCGTTCCTGACGGGCTTGCTCGCGCATCAGCTCGAGTGCTGCCTTGGCTCCGTCGGTGGTGGATTCGGTCAGGCGGCGCATGGTGTCGGCCTGGTAGAACGCCTCGCGCTCTTTGCGGCGGCTGTCAATCCAGGTGACCAGCGGAATGAAGACCACGAACAGGGCAACAGCGCCGACAGAGAGAAAGATCCACATGCCCATATTGCCGGAGCTGAATGGATCATTGTTAAAGAAAAGGTTGAGAAGCTGGTGCGTCATACTGAAGCCCTCCTTGTTGGGGGAACCTTTTTGTTCCCTTGCAGCCGGTATGACAGGAGCGCCTGCGCTGCGGTTGCAAAAGTTGAGGAACCGGGAGCGGGGAACAGGGAACGCGGGCGGGACAGGAATAAAATGCAACCGGCAGCAGGGACTTCCTGTCTGACTGCGTGAACCCGCCATGAGCGAACCGGCAGCCAATGCGAATAGCGACCTGGCCGACGTGGAAGCCGTGCTGGCCGGGGATGCGCGCGCATTTGAGGGGATTGTGCGCCGCTGGCAGGGACCACTGGTAAGCATGGCGTGGCGCTATTGCCGCGACCGCAGCCGTGCGGAGGAGTTGGCGCAGGAAGCGTTGGTGCGGGCGTGGCGGGGACTGAGCGGGTGGAGACGGGAGAGCAGTTTTTCCACCTGGCTGTTTGCCGTGGCCGCGAATGTTTACCGCAACGAGCTGAAGCGCTACCCCACGGTGACGGTTCCCATGGAGGATGCGCCGGAGCCGGCAACGCACGGGCGGCAGCATGTGCTGCTTGAAGAGAAGAATCGCAGCGAAGCTGTACGGCGGGCGGTGCTGGCGCTGCCGCAGCGGTACCGGGAGCCGGTGGTGCTCTACTACTTTCATGAGATGGACGTGGACACGGCGGCGCAGACGCTGAAGATGCCGACGGGCACGCTGAAGGCGCGGCTGGCGCGGGGACGGGCGCTCTTGAAGAAGCGCTTTCCGCGGCTCGCGGCTGAGGCGGAAGGCGCGGAGGGTGGCATGGCGCATCTGAACCGGAGTAAGGAGGCCTGAGATGGGTGGCGAAGAGCTGGACAGGATTCTGAGGGACGAGGACGAGTTGGTTCCGTCTTCGGGCTTTCTGGCGTCGGTAATGGAACGCGTGGAGACGGAGGCGATGGCGCCGCCGCCGATTCCGTTTCCGTGGAAGCGTGCGCTGCCGGGGTTCATAGTAGCTGCGGCGGTGCTGATATGGGCGGCGGTGGAGATGGGGCGCGCGGTGATCTCGGCAGGCGGACTGGCGCTGCCGAAGGTGAATGTGGGCGCAGTAACGATCGCGCCCGCATGGCAACAGGCTGGATGGGTGGCGCTGGCCCTGGCCCTGGCGTGGGCTGGATGGAAGCTGGCGCGCAGGTTAAGCGCGTAAAGAGCAGCCGACCGCTGACAAGTTTCAGGTTTCAGCTACTCGATGGCGAAGACGGCGTAGACGGTAGCTTCTTCGCGCATGGTTTGCGGAAGGATCTCGAGCGTGGGCATTTCCTTGAGCGAATACACCCCGCCTCCGACGTTCCCGCCGAATCCCATTCCTTCCTGCGGGCGGGCAAAGTAGATCCTGGTCGCCGGGGTTTCGTTGCTGGCGTAAATCAGCATGCCGAGCTTGACGTGCAGGCCATCGGCCATTTGCTGCGCGATGGCGCGGGCCTTCACCAGTGCGTTTGCGGCCGCTTTGGCCTGAAGCGCCTTGCGATCGGAAATCCGCCACTCGATGTTGCCGGTTTTGTTTGCGCCCGCGGCCACGGCGAGACGAATAACTTCGCCGGCAACTTTGGGATCGACGGAGACCGTCCACGACTGGCGCAGAAGGAACTGCCGCTGGGCTCGTTCCTCGGGTGTGGCTCTGTCATCGAAATTTGTGTTTCGCTGGAGACCCTGCTCGGAGCTCTCAATCGCGTCGTCTTTGATGCCGGCCGCATGGAGAGCTTCGAGGATGGCGTGGGACAGATCGCCGCCTTTCTTGTAGGAGGTTTCCGAATCGGGGCTGAAGACTTCAAACCCAATCGAAACCGCGGCAATATCGGCAACCGCGCTGGCTTCGTCGGTGGCGCTGATGGCGATGGTCTTGTTCTGCTGGTTGATCTGGATAGTTTGAGCGGATCCCAGAAACGGCAGGATACCGACAGCGGCAAAGTATGCCGCGAGCGTAAGGATGCGCATGCGAGCTCCCTGATTGCCGATTGGACGGGCAGGCTGGCGCAGAGTAAGCCGAATTCCGGCGAGCTCAGGTTGTGTATTTTTCGCCGAACTGGCGCAGCTTGGCGAGCGTCGCGGCGGCCTGGCCAGAGTCGATGGCTTCGGCACCGAGAGCTACGCCTTCCTTGAGGTCGCCGGCGATCCCCGCGGCAACCAGGGCAGCGGCCGCGTTGAGCAACACGATGTCGCGGCGGGGACCGGGGATGCCGGTGAGGACGTCATAGAGCAGGCTGCGGTTGGTTTCGATATCGCTGCCGGAAAACTGGTCGATGGTGGAACGGGGAACGCCGGCCATCTCCGGAGTGATGCGCGCGGCTTTTATGTCCGGCGGCTGGCCTGGAGTGGTTTCTTCGACGCGAGCGACGACGGATTCTCCGCTGGTGGTCAGCTCGTCAATTCCATCGGAGCCATGAACCACGAAGGCGCGGCGCGCGCCCAGCGCGGCCAGGGTGCGGCCGACCAGGAGCACGCGGCTGGGCGCGAGCACGCCGATAACCTGGGCGCGCGCGCCGGCGGGGTTGGTCAGCGGGCCGCAGAGATTGAAGATGGAGCGAAAGCCGAGGGCGCGGCGCAGGGGTCCGAGGGCTTTCATGGCGGGGTGATAGAGCGGTGCGAAGAGGAATACGAAGCCAGTTTCGCGCAGGCACTCGACCGCGAGTTCCGGACTCATGTCGATGGGAACGCCGAGGGCTTCAAGGACGTCTGCGGCGCCGCAGCGCGAAGTGACGGCGCGGTTGCCGTGCTTGGCCACTTTGGCGCCGGCCGCGGCTGCCACCAGCGCCGCGCCGCAGGAGATGTTGAAGGTCTGCGGGCCGCCGCCGCCGGTGCCGACGCAGTCCACGAGTTCTTCGCGCTCGGCATCGGTGAACGGCAGAGAGACGACGCGGGCGCGCATGACATCGACGAAGCCGGCGAGCTCCGGTGCCTGCTCGCCGCGCGTGGCCATGACGGCAAGCAGCGCGGCAGTCTCCACCTCTGGAACCTGGCCGGAGAGAATCTCGGTGAGAACCTCGGCGGCCTGCTCGCGGGTGAGCGCGGCGCCGTCTTCTGCCATCGGCTTGAGGAGCTCCTTGGTGCGGGTCATCCTGGTTCGATGATAGCGGGTTGAGGGAAAAGAATATGCGTGTGGCTTGGGTGTTCAGGCCTGCCGGGTGGGGACCTGGAGGTCTCCACTACAGCCGGTCTGGAGACCGGCGGTACACCTGAGGCCGGCGCTACGACTGAGGCTGGTTAGGCTTTGCCGATGACGCGAGCGAGGGTTTCGCCGATGTCGGCGGGTGAAACTACGACGTGGATGCCGGCTTCGCGCATGGCCGTCATTTTGCCGCTGGCGGTGCCTTCGCCGCCAGAGATGATGGCACCGGCGTGGCCCATGCGGCGACCCGGGGGCGCGGTCTGGCCGGCGATAAAGCCGACCACCGGCTTCTTGACGTGCTGCTTGACGAACGCGGCGGCCTTTTCTTCGTTGGTGCCGCCGATCTCGCCGATCATGATGATGGCCTCGGTGCCGGGATCGTTGTTGAGCAGGCGGAGCGCGTCAATGTGCGTGGTGCCGATGATGGGATCGCCGCCGATGCCGATCGCGGTGGACTGGCCGATGCCGCGCTGCGTGAGCTGGTGAACGGCCTCATATGTGAGCGTGCCGGAACGGGAGACGATGCCGACTTTGCCTTCTTGATGAATGCGGCCGGGCATGATGCCGATTTTGGCCTTGCCGGGCGAGATGACGCCGGGGCAGTTGGGGCCGATGAGACGCGACGCGGAGTTCTTGAGCTTGGCCCAGACCTTCACCATGTCGAGCGTGGGAATGCCCTCGGTGATGCAGACGATGAGGGGAATGCCTGCGTCCTCGGCTTCGAGAATGGCGTCGGCCGCAAACGGCGGCGGGACGAAGATCATGGTGGCGTTGGCGCCGGTTTCGCGCACCGCGTCGACGACAGTATTGAATACGGGCCAGCTTTCGTGCGTCGTTCCGCCCTTCCCAGGCGTCACTCCGCCAACCACGTTCGTTCCGTATTCTGCGCAGCCTTTGGCGTGAAAAGTGCCTTCTTTGCCTGTGATGCCCTGCACGATCAGCCGCGTGTTCTTATCAACGAGTACCGACATTACGCTGCCACCTCCGCGGCTGCTTTCACCACCAGATCCGCTGCTTCCTTCATCGTTGCGCCGACCTGGAAATTCAATCCGGAATCCTTGAGGATCTTGCGACCCTCTTCAACGTTGGTGCCTTCGAGGCGCAATACAATCGGTACCTTCACGTTCAGATTCCTTGCCGCTGCAACCACGCCCGTGGCCAGCCGGTCGACGCGGAGGATGCCGCCGAAGATGTTGATGAAAATCGCCTTCACATTCTTGTCGCTGAGGAGGATTTCAAAGGCGTGCTCAATCTGCTCCTGGGTCGCGCCGCCGCCCACATCGAGGAAGTTGGCGGGCGAGCCGCCGGCGTACTGAATGATGTCCATCGTGGCCATGGCCAGGCCCGCGCCATTCACCATGCAGGCAATGGTGCCGTCGAGCTTGATGTAATTCAGCGCGTACTTGCTGGCTTCCACTTCTAGCGGAGCCTCTTCGGCCACGTCGCGCAGCGCCTTGATTTCGGGATGACGGAAGAGCGCGTTGTCGTCGAAGTTGATTTTGGCGTCGAGGGCGAAGAGCTTGTCGTCCTTCGTCGTGATGAAAGGGTTGATCTCGAGCAGGCTGGCATCGGTTTCAATGTAAGCCTTGTAGATGCTCTGGAAGAACGCGACCGCCTGGTTGATCTGGGTGGGCTTGAGGCCGAGCGCGAAGGCGAGCTTGCGCGCCTGCCATGCGCCAAAGCCGACGGCCGGATCAATGGACTCTTTGAAGATGGCTTCCGGCGTCTTGGCGGCCACCTCTTCAATTTCCATGCCGCCCGCCTGCGAGGCCATGAAGACGAGTTCGCCGGTGGCGCGGTCGAGGACGATGCCGAGGTAGAGCTCGCGATCGATGGCCGCAGTCTCTTCAATCAGCAGCCGCTGCACTTTTTGCCCTTGCGGGCCGGTCTGGTGGGTGACCAGCTGCATGCCGAGAATCTTCTGCACATGCTGTTCGGCTTCCTCACGGGTTTTGGCCACTTTCACGCCGCCGCCCTTGCCGCGTCCGCCGGCGTGAATCTGCGCCTTGACCACAACGCCCGATGCGCCGTCGGCTAAGAGCTTGCGCGCCACCGCCGCTGCTTCTTCAGGGGTGTTGGCCACCTCGCCCTTGGGAATGGGCACGCCGTATTTTGCGAGGATTTCCTTTGCCTGATACTCGTGGATCTTCATTTTGGTAGGAACCGCCAGGGCCGCTGAGATTTGGGGATTGCGGGGCCGGTCCGGAAGACAGCGGGACAAGCGAGGCACCGTGCCAGCGGTAGAAGAAGAATAGCAACCGGGGCATTGGCGGAGCAAACCGTTCCATTGCGCGAGCGCCGCGCCGCATCTGCCAGCTCACTTGCGCCAGTCTGCGCCGCCAACTGGAATCGGCAACTCGCGGAGATGGGAACTGCCCGCCAGCATGGCAGCGAGCGTCGCGAGCAGCGCGGCCGGGGCTTCTCCCTCTATCTTTGGGCTCAATGTGCCCGGGGGCACGTAAGCGCCAAAATCGGTGAGAAGCAGAATCGGCAAAGTGGGACAGTTTCTACTTAACTGGTCGCTGTACGCGATCGCTCTTGCAGAGTCTCCATGCAAGGCCAGGACGACAATATCGAATCCTGTTTCATCGCTTAGCAGCTCAGCCGACAGGTAGTTGTCGCGTAAAGAAACGGAGTATCCCGCGTGGGCGAGCAATTGAATCCGCGACTTGCGCCGGAAGTCATCTGTATCGATAAGCAGCAGCTTCTTTTTCAATATATTCATAACCCAAATGGAAAAGGGATGGGCACAGAATATGCAAAGGCAAGGGCACCGTCTGCACAACACCCGACATAATTAACGATCTCTTCCGAGTTGCAGTACCCTGGAAATCGCGCCAGGCTGACCGTCCGCGCGGTGGCCAAAGACCGGGAACTATTCAATAGACGCGGAAAGGGCCGCGGCGATACACCGCGGCCCCGATGCGCTCAAAAGAGAGAGTTATTCCGCCAGCGGCTCGATGGAGGCAAAGCGTCCTCGGTTGCCGCGATTGGTAAAGACCACGCGTCCGCTCACTTTGGCGAACAGCGTGTCGTCGGAGCCGCGGCCGACGTTGGGGCCGGCCTTGATCCTGGTGCCGCGCTGGCGGGTGATGATGGTGCCGCCGGTGACGAGTTCGCCGGCAAAGGCCTTCACGCCCAGCCGCTGCGCATTTGAATCGCGTCCATTTGTGGAGCTGCCTCCACCTTTTTTGTGTGCCATTGCCGAATCTCCTGAAATCTGAGCTTTTAGCCCTTAGCTGTCAGCTCCTTCGCCATGGTTGCTCAGGGTTCCGTGCAGACAGGAACCAGCTAAGAGCTAATACCTTGCGGCTACTTTTCCGCCGAGTAGGTAACGCCGTCGGCCTCAATGGCCTTGATGCGCACCTGGGTGAAGTTCTGCCGGTGCCCCTGCAGCTTCTTGTACTGTTTCTTGCGCTTGAAATGGAAGACCAGGATCTTTTCGCCGCGGCCCTGGGTGACTACCTCGGCTGTAACCTTGGCCGAGCCGGGCTTGAGAATGCCCTTGTCGGCCGAGACTGCGAGCACATCGCTGAACTCGATGGTCTGGTCGCCGGCGGGAAGTGATTCAATGTTCAAAACGTCGCCGGGAGCGACACGGTACTGCTTACCACCGGTGCGTAACACTGCGTACATAAACCCTCCAGGGCAGGCCGCACCGCGGCGAATCTGCTCCAAAGCCAGAGAAATAGGCGGAAACTTCCGTGCCGTGTAGCGCTCAAGCCCAGAACTCAGATCCCAGGGCGAGCGTCTGACCCCACGGCGACAGGCAGGACGCGCCAAACTTAAATAGTTTACCGGTTCCGCAGGGGCGGGGTCAAACGGGGGTGAGCAAACAGTCTGTGACCCCGACCCACCACGCGCGTGGCTTAGCACTTGGGATGGGGATTCTTGAACACGACCTCGATCGGCGTCCAGTCGGACAGGATCTTCTGGTCGATCTCCGGCTGGTCGGCGGTCATGCTGAGCGACGACTGCGCCAGCGCCACGGTCAGTTTCACCTTCCCGTTGATGCAGTAGGCTCCCAGCAACCCTGCCAGGTTTTGGTTTACGGCTTCCATGTAGTCCGGGGGCAGCGCGCCATCCGTGCCGGAAATGCTGACCGGCGCCATGATCATCTGGTTGATGACCTGCTTGGTGGTGTGGGCCGCCGCGGGGTCGAAGCGAATGATGACGGTCGCCCGCGTTTCCAGCGCATCCGGGTTAGCGGTGAATTTGATCGCCGGCATTGTGACCCCGGCCCGGCTCGGTTTGGCCGGCGGATTGGCAAACGAGAGATGGTAGGCCGCTCCCTGCCATTTCGGCGTTGCGGGAACGTTGGTTGCCGGCTTGTTCCCTCCCCCATTGCACCCGACGAGAAACACCATCGCCCCGAATGCCACAAGCATCCCTTTTTTCACGTCATCCTCCCCGTGCCTAGGTAACGACGCGCCAGAATACCACTCCGGCGCCGCGATGCAACGTGATCGCGCTCTGTTCCCGGCAGCAGACGGCACTTTTCCTGAGCCACATGCCGGTTCCCGCTCGTCCTACACTGGTGGAACGAATTGGAGGGCGGATGATGGCCGCCGGAAGCCTGATCCTGAAGGAACTGTTCATGCCCATTCGCACGCCGCGGCTGCTTATCCGGCCCAAGCAGGCCGGCGATGGCGCGCTGACCGCCATTGCCGTAAATGAGACTTGGGATGATCTGCACGAATGGATGCAATGGGCTGAGGACCGGACCGTACTCACGGCGGAACGGATGGAGCTTCGTAATCGGCTAATCGCGGAAATCCCCGGTCCGCCCCAGATCATCGAGCTGATCGGCATCGAGCTCGCCACCGGCCTGCCGGCAGTCTGGTGCGGCCTTCATGACATCGACTGGAGCACCCGCCGGTGCGATACCGGCTTTTGGGTTCGCAAATCCGCACAGGGCCGCGGACTGGCGACCGAGGCTGCCAACGCCATGCTGCGCTATGCCTTCGATGCGCTGGGCATGCGGCGCGTCGGGCTCACCCATTCCCGAGGAAACGAGGCCAGCCGGCGCATTGCGGAAAAGCTGGGCTTCCGGCTCCAGACTATCGAGCCTCGCGGAAATGTTCTGCCCGAAGGCAGGACGGCCGACCGGTTTTGCTACGCTCGATTCGACACCGAGGGCTTGCCGCAGTTAGACGTGCACTGGGCCGCGGAATGATTGCATCGCAGCCTGATGAGACGGGTGTCCCGATTCTCTGTTCCACCGCAGCTTTCACCTGCGATCATCGAATACATGCGGCTGATTCTGGCATCGGCATCTCCGCGGCGGCGCGAGCTTCTGGCGCAGGCAGGCTATGAATTCGAGGTGCGTCCGGCGCACGTGAATGAAGACCTGCGCCCCGGCGAGGACCCCATGGCCTACGTCACCCGCCTGGCGCGGGAGAAGGCCGAAGCGGTTCTGCAGGAGATGGCAGGCGAGCCGCAGCCGGATTCCGCCGCGCTCATAGTCCTCGGCGCCGACACCACCGTCACCTTGGACAACCACATCCTGGCGAAGCCTGAAGACGAGGCCGACGCGCGCCGCATGCTCGCACTTCTCAGCGGCCGCACCCATCGCGTCATTACCGGGGTTGCGCTTGCCACTGGTTCCGGAGCGGAGATCCGCTGCCAGGCCGCCGCCGAAGTCACCGCCGTGCGCTTTCTCACGTTGAGCACGAAGGAGATCGCCGATTATGTGGCCACCGGCGAGCCCATGGACAAGGCTGGCGCCTACGCCATCCAGGGCCGCGCCGCCAAATGGATCCCGCGCATCGAGGGCGACTACTTCAACGTCGTGGGCCTGCCCCTGGCGCTGGTCGCCTCAATGTTGGAATCGATTGCCGCGGGAAAATGAGCGGTTACGGGTTATGGCAACGGAATGATCCGGCTATTTTCCGCGGATGGAGCGGCGGTTGCCGCCCATGGGCGGACGAAATGAACGCCACAACTTTCGCATTAAGCCATCCCGCGGCTTTGGGCCTTTCACGGCTTCATCCGATAACTTGCTCAGGTGTTCCATCAGTCGAGATCCAGCAGTTCGCCGGGAATCGGGGAGCGATCGGAGCCGTTGCGAGGCCCGAACGGACTGTTGGTTGTAACTTCCGGCGTGCGCCCGGAGCGATCCCGCTCGCGCATCAGTTCAAGGAAGATCCGGATCACGTCAACCTGATCGTTACGATTAAGAGGAAAGCTGGGATCGGGATGAATAGCCATGTGTCGCACCTCAGACCAAAGGGTTTGGTTTCGTCCTGTGTTGCACATCTTCCTGTTGTGCATATCGGCAGGACAAACGTCATGATGCACTTGCTCTGCCAAAGTTCCGCGTTTGGGGTGAGTAACCACCACAAGCCTTGAATAAAGAACTTACGGTGGGCGTCACTTTTGAAATTGGGGCGATCTCGAGATAGTGACGCAGACGGGAAGTCGAGATATCGTCTCGGCGACGACATTTCGTCTGGACAAACAGAGAGCCTGTCGGTTCCACCGGAGCGCACCGGCGCTCCTTTTTGCACGGAATTGCATCGGATAGCGCCAGCGGCTCATCCTATTGCCACGTTATGAGCCATCCTGTCTTCTCGCCCCTGAAGCTGCGTAACCTCATCCTGCCCAACCGGATCGGCGTCTCGCCAATGTGCCAGTACTCGTCGGTGGACGGCTTTGCCACGGACTGGCACCTGGTCCACCTGGGGAGCCGGGCGGTGGGTGGAGCGGGGCTGGTCATCGCCGAAGCCTCCGCGGTCACGCCGGAGGGCCGCATTACTCCCGCCGATCTCGGCATTTGGAAGGACGAACACATCGCGGAACTGGCGCGGATTGTTCGCTTTGTGCACAGCCAGGGCGCTCGGGCGGGAATCCAGCTGGCGCACGCTGGGCGAAAGGCCAGCATGGCGCCGCCGACCCAAGGCGAGCGGCTGCTGAGCACGGCGGAGGGCGGATGGACGCCGGTGGGGCCCTCGGCGATTGCCTTCAACGAGAAGTACGCCACGCCGCGGGCGCTGGATGAGGCGGGAATGGATGCTGTGGTGGATGCGTTCCGGGCGGCGGCCGTTCGCGCTTTGAAGGCCGGGTTCGACCTGGTGGAGATCCACTCGGCGCACGGCTACCTGCTGCACGAGTTTCTTTCGCCACTCTCAAACCACCGGGCCGACGCCTACGGCGGCAGCATGGAGAACCGGGCGCGGCTGCTGCTGCGGGTAGTGGATGCGGTGCGCGGCGTTTGGCCGGAGGAAAAGCCTTTGTTTGTGCGCATTTCCGCCACCGACTGGACCGAGGGCGGCTGGACTGCGGACGACTCGGTGGCGCTGGCAAAGCTACTGAAAGAGCACGGGATCGACCTGGTGGATTGCTCCTCGGGCGGGAATGTGGCTGGCGCGAAGATTCCGCTGAGCCCCGGCTATCAGACGCCGTTCGCGGCGCGGATCCGGCGCGAGGCGGGGATCTCCACGGCGGCGGTGGGCCTGATCACGGAGCCGGCGCGAGCCGCGGCGATTGTGGCCGGCGGCGAGGCGGACCTGGTGCTACTGGCGCGGGAGATGCTGCGCAATCCTTACTTTGGCGTGCATGCGGCAGAGGCGCTGAGTGAGACGGCGGGGTGGCCGGAGCAGTATCTGCGGGCGGCGCCGGCGGGGTCGGTGGCGCGCTCACCCATCGCGGATTGAGCCGGTCAATCCTCCGGGCGATGGGCAAAAGTGGCGCGGGCGGATTAGTGTGGAAGTACGCACCTCCGTTTGGATTCAGCTTTGCCGGAGCAGCGCGCCAATTGCGGTGCCCTTTTTCACCTCCATCCCGTTGCGCACGCGAAGCCGATTGGCGGCGGCAAGACGTCCCTCAGGGGCTGAAGCCCGGAACAATTTGTTCGGCGTTGACGGCACGACTGAAGCCGTGCCCTTTCAAAACGCGGTGGGCACAGGGGCAAAAGCCCGGAACTACTTTGGGCGGCTTTCGGCGGGACTGAAGTCCGGCCCTGACGCGAGACTTGGCGCGCTCTTTCTGATCGTGTTGGCCTTGGCGCTGCTTGGCGGTCGCGCGGCCTATGCGCTGGAACCGACTACGCCGCTTGCCAACCTGAACCGGCAGGGCTGGGTGATGGAGAACGGGCTGCCGCAGAACACCATCCATGCACTGGCGCAGACCGCGGACGGATTCCTGTGGCTGGGAACCGAAGTGGGGCTGGTGCGATTCGACGGCGTGAATTTCGCCACCTTCGACGAGCACTCGAAGCCGGCGCTGCCCAGCGGGGATATTCGCTGCCTGCTCGCCGGCAAGGATGGATCGCTATGGATCGGGACCGGCGACGGGCTGGCGCGGTTGAAGGACGGAGCGGTGACATCTTTCACGACGAAGGATGGGCTGCCTGGAAACGAGATCCGGTCGCTTCAATTCGACGACAGCCATGCATTGATCGTCTCTACCAACCAGGGCGTGGTTGGCATTCGGGGGACGGGACCCGTCTCCGCCCTATTCGATATAGGGGAACCCCCAGCCGCGGCGCTCGAGTCAATCTTTTCTGCTGTGCTGTCCGACGGAACTCATGTGCAGGGCACCGCGAACAGCGTTACGGTGTTACTGCCTGGCAAGAACATTGAGTGGCGAGCCGGCCGCGAACTTCCCGGCACGCGCATTCATGCGTTGTATGCGGATCGCGAAGGCTCACTCTGGATCGGCACCAACGGCGGGCTGGTTCGCTACGCCGACGGCAAGCTGGAGACGTTTCCCCTGACCGATCCGCTGGCTTCGGCTTCCGTGCTCTCGATCCTGGAAGACCGCGAAGGCGATCTTTGGGTGGGGACGGAGGCGAGCGGGTTGCAGATTGTGCGCGACTCGCGCTTCCACACGATTGGGGCGCACGAGGGGCTGTCGTCCGATTCGGTAAGCACGGTGGTGCAGGACCATGACGGGCTGCTTTGGGTAGGGATGACGAACAACGGGCTGAACATTGTGCGGCTCGAGGGCGCGAATCCCGGAGACGCAACGATAACGCCATTTCGCGGCGCCCTGCTCAGCCAAGTGATCTTGTCGCTGGCGGCGGCGCCTAATGGCGATGTATGGGTGGGAACGCCGGACGGGCTGAACCGCATTGGCGGAGGCGCGGTGGACGGGTACAGCTCGTTCGACGGGCTGCCGGACGACTTTATCCGCTCGCTGTTTGTGGACAACGACGGCTCAGTTTGGGCGGGGACGCGGCATGGGCTGGCACACATGACGTTTGTCCCGGGCTCGCGCAAGCCGGCGCGTATCGACACCTACACGCAGGCGGATGGGCTGGGCAGCGACCTGGTGGGCGCGATGACGCGCGGGGGGAGTCAGGATCTGTGGGTGGCGACGCTCGCCGGGCTCTCGCGGCTGCATCAGGACGGCGCGAAGGTGAAGATCACGAACTACACCACGGCCGATGGGCTTTCCAGCAACGTGGTGACGACGCTGCTGGCAAGGGCCAACGGAGCGCTGCTGATTGGGACGCAGGACCACGGCTGGAACGAGTGGGACGGCGCGCATTTCAATCCGGTAACGGGCGATGGACTGAAAGCCTCCACGATACGCGCCATTCTTGACGATGGGCGCGGGCATTTGTGGTTCGCGACGGCGAACGGCATTGCGCGCTGCGATTGCGCCAACGCGATGGGGCCGATGGAGGGAACTGGCTGCTCGCACTGGATGGAGTTTGCAACCGCAGACGGGCTGCGCAGCCGCGAGACGGCCGTTAATTCGCATCCTTCGGCGTGGAAGTCGACGGATGGAAGGCTGTGGTTTGCCACGCCGAAGGGGCTGGTGGAGGTGGATCCGGCGCGTTTCCCGGTGAACACGGTACCCCCGCCAGTGACGGTGGAGCGATTTGCGGTGGACGATGCGGACCAGGCCCTCAACGCTGCCGACATGAAGATTCCCGCGGGGCACAATCATTTTCAGATCGATTACGCGGCGCTGAGCTTTGTGGCGCCGCAGAAGGTGCGCTACCGGTACATGCTGGAGGGGTTCGACCACAACTGGACCGATGCGGGCGCGCGGCGCACGGCGTATTACACGAACATTCCGCCGGGACACTACACGTTTCGGGTGCAGGCGGCAAACAACGATGGAGTGTGGAACACGGCGGGAACGAAGCTTGAATTCGATCTGCAGCCGCACTTCTACCAGACCGTTTGGTTTTACCTTCTGTTGGCGCTCGGACTTTTGGGACTGGTGCTGCTGGCGCTACGGCTGCGGCTGATGCGGGCGGAGCGGGAGTTCGGCGCGGTGCTGGGCGAGCGCAACCGCATTGCGCGGGAGATTCACGATACGCTGGCGCAGGGCTACGTGGGGATCAGCGTGCAGCTTGAGGTGATGAGCGAGCTACTGAGACAGAAGAAGCTGGATGCCGCGGCCGAGCACCTGGACACGACGCGCGGCATTGTGCGCGAGGGCCTGAAGGATGCGCGGCAATCCATCTGGGCGCTACGCTCGCAGGATGCGGGTGAGACGACTCTTCCCGTGAGGATGCGGCGCACCACTGAGCAGGAAGGCGGGCACGGCCTGGAGGCGCACTTCAACGTGCATGGCGCATACCGGCCGCTGCCTCCGGGAACGGAGAACGAAATTATGCGTGTGGCCCAGGAGGCCCTCCATAATGTGAAGAAGCACTCTGGAGCGAAGACGGTGAACGTTGAGCTGGAGTACCGGCCGGAGGAAATTGCGCTGGAAGTGCGGGACGATGGGTGCGGCTTTGAGGTGGACGGGCATGGGGAAATTCCGGCCGGGCACTACGGATTGAAGGGAATGCTGGAGCGGGCGGAGGCAATCGGGGGAGTGCTGGAGGTGCTGTCCGCGCTGGGCGCAGGGGTTGTGGTGCGAATGCGTGCGCCCGCGCCGCGCGGTGCGGGAGAAGAAAAGGAGCAGGTGTGAGCGAGGAGATGATTCGCGTACTGGTGGTGGAAGACCACCACGTGGTGCGGCAGGGCCTGGTGGCGCTGCTGAAGGTGGCCGGCGGTATTGAGGTTGTGGGCGAGGCGGCGGACGGCGTGGAGGCCATCGCGCAAATCCGCAAGCAGCAGCCTGCCATCACGCTGATTGACCTGCGGCTGCCGCGGCTTTCCGGCGTGGAGGTGATCGAGCGCATCCGCATGGAGACGCCGGGAGCGCGCTTTATCGTGCTGACCACTTATGACGGCGACGAGGACATCTATCGCGCGTTGCAGGCGGGAGCGCGGGCCTACCTGCTGAAGGGCATGACCAGCGAAGAGTTGATCGCGACTATCCACGCCGTGCATGCGGGCAAGCAGCACATTCCGCCGGCGATTGCGCAACGGCTGGCGGAGCGCATGGGCACCGAGGAGCTGACGGCGCGGGAGCTGGATGTGCTGGAGCAGATTGTGTCCGGCAAAAGCAACAAAGAGATCGCGGCGGAGTTGGCGATCTCAGAGGCCACAGTGAAGACCCACATCAACAGCCTGCTCGGCAAGCTGGGAGTGACCGACCGGACGCAGGCGGCGACGGCGGCGATTCAGCGGGGGATTGTGCCGCTGGAATCGCTGCGGAGGCCGAAGGGGTGAGTTCGCAGTTCATAGTTCACAGTTGTCAGTTTTCAATTGTCGGTGAAGGAGTGAAAGAGTGAAGAAGAACATCGCCGAAATTGCATAAGTCACTTTTGACTTTTTCACTTTTTGACTTTTTCACCATTTCACTCTCTTCACTCTTTCACTTTCTTGACTCAGGGGTTTGGTTCATGAAACGAGTCTTGCTTGTACTACTGCTTTCCTCATTCGCGCTGGCGCCGCTGATGGCGCAGAAGGCGAACTGGCGGCAGGCTACGGATGCAGAGCTGGCATCGCTATTGCCGAAGCGCGCGCCGGTGGTGAAGGAACACATTGAAACGGAGATGCGCACTGCCTCGGGAATTGTGGACTCGCGCGGTCGGTTCATCGCAGGAGTGGTGCTGATTACGGCGGGGTACTCAGCGGACGGGAAGTACTCGCACTACCTGGTGGTGCAGGCGCCGATCAAGATTGGCGGGGTTGAGCTGAAGCCAGGCGAGTACGTCTTCGGGTGGGTGCGGAATGAAGTGAACGAGTCGCTCAAAGTGCATTTTCACGTGGCCGCAACGGGCGAGCTGATCGGCAACGCGGAGGCCCAGCGGATGCCGGGGGTATCGCACGAGGTGGTGAGTTTCCGGATCTGGCCGCCGGGCGAAAAGGCGCTAATCCAAATCGGGCGGTTCGGGATTCCATATGAAGTGGGGCCGTAGAGGCGCTGCGCAGGAAGCCGGTGGCACCTGGAGATCTGCGGTACCGGCTCGGAAACAGAACAATGCCGGTGGCGATGGCCTCAGAGGGCATAATCGCCGACCGGCATATAAGAAAACGCGAAGTTCACGGTCTCAGCGTGCTCGTGAAAGCTACGGAGAGAACCACAGAGACGGCACGAGAAAAAAACTTTTTGCGGTGGCCCTCTTTATTCTTCGGCTGATTTGCCGATTCCGCCAGTGGGGCCTGCCGCTTGTGTCCCAAAAGAGTCAATGAGCCACGGAATGGGAATTGCATTCCGCGGGATCTTCGGCGCCGTTCAAGCAGGAGCGCCGTTTCGCCAAATCTCCCACATCGTAAGATGCGCTAAAGCGCCCAACTGGGTGCACTGCCCAGCACGGCGGCGCCGGAAACCGATGCCGGACCACGCCCTTCCGGGACCAGGAAGCCCCTCTGGGGATGCGCTTCCGGGCCAGACTTGTCGCGGTGATGGCTGCGAAGGGTCTTGGCGATTTCGCTGAGCGCCTGCGTGCGCTCCATTTTGTTGTGGCGTTCCCAGTAGAGAGCGAATCCCTGTCCGCAAACGCTGCAGCAAACGCTGGCAGCCTGGTTTGTGGTTTTGCACATCACCTGCATTTCGATGGACCTCGTGGTTTTTTCCGGGCCACAGCGGACACCCTAGCTCCGGTCAAAGGTACAAGCCATACCCGTTTCCGGGGACGCACATGGACCGGATGGGGCAAGGGTGAAAGCCACTTGTGTGCTTGGAGAATCGTTTTACTCGGGTGGAAGGACGATTGGCAAGGAGGAAATCCGGGGCGGTATTACACCTTGGGAACCAGCGCCGGTTACTGCGGTTTGGGCCGCGACAGATCGCAGGTAAACGCCAGGGAGCAAAGCCCGGATGGGCTAGTCTAATTCAACCTCCACAGCGCGCGGTTGAGAATGGCGGCGAAGGTGACCCAGGCGAGATATGGAGCCATAAGCCAGGCAGCCGGGGCGTCGATTTGGCTGAAGACGCCGAGGGTGGCGGCGATGGCGAGCCAGAGGGCTGCGAGCTCGAAAAAGGCCGCTCTGACATTGTGGCGGCGGAAGAAGAGCCAGGACCAGATGAAGTTGAGCGCGAGCTGCGCGGCGAAGAGAGTGAGCGCGGCAGTCCGCAGGGGCGATTCGGCAAGCGAGATGCGCCAGGCGGCGATGGCCATGAGGAGATAAAGGAGGGTCCAGACAGGGCCGAAAACCCACGACGGCGGATTGAACGACGGTTTGCGCAGGCCGCGGTACCAGGAAGGAATTGCCGGAGCGGTCCAGCGGGCGCCGAGGAGGCCGACTGCCTGGCAAAGCACAATCCAGAAGATGAGCAGGAAGACGCGCATGAAAGCCAGTCGAACTCTCTCAAATGGATGCCGCGCGAACGTGCCCGGCTGCTAAAAACATGTCGGGCACGTCCGGAAGTTACCTGGCCGGGGGCGGCGCGGGAACGGGGGAGATGGCAGAGCCACCGGCGGGGCGGAACAGGTCCAGATTCTGGCCCTTCCACACCATGGCGGAATGGATGCGGTTGTAGCCGCTGGGATGATCGAAGAAGATCCACTCTTCCAGCTTGCCGGGGCGCATCTTGCGGTATTCGCCCAGGTGGATGGCAGCCTGGGCGAAGCCGTCGGGCTGGCGCGAGGCGTTCAGGCCGAACATGTCAGCTTCTTTTTCCTGCATGCGGGTCTGGGTGTTGAGGACGGGCGTGAGCACGAAGAACAGGATGCCGACGAGAAGCATGGCCAGCGGGATGACGGCTGGATCGGCGGGATCGCGGATGCCCCAGTGCGGGAAGCGCGCGATGGCCCAGCGGACACTCCAGAACAGATACGCCATGGAGAGCACAATCACGACGGCGATGAAGAAGGTGCCGGTGAAGATGTGGTGGAGAACGTAGTGACCCATCTCGTGGCCCATGACCGCCTCAATCTCCTCCAGCGAACCACGGCGCAGCAGGTTGTCATTGAGGGTGATGCGCATGGTGCCGGCGAAGCCGCTGACGTTGGCGCTCATGCGGGTAGTCTGGCGGCTGGCGTCGATTTCATAGACATTGTTGGCGGGAATGCCGTTGGCGTGGGCCATGCGCAAGATGGGCACGGTCACGCGGGGGTCGTCGAGGCGAGTGATTTTGTTAAAGACTGGCTGGAGATAGACGGGCGCGGCGGCAACCAGCACCACGGTGAGAACGATGCCCACCAGCGAGCCCCAAATCCACCAGGTGCGGGGAGCGACGCGCACCACTGCCATGAGGATGATGACGACGATGGCGCCGAGGATGGCTGAGATGAGGAAGGCCTTGAACTGGTCGCCCGTCCAGAGGCCAAAGGTTTGGGTTGCGAGACCGTACTTCTGCTCGCGATAAAGGCCCTCATACCAGGCGAGGGGGAACCCGAAGATGGAAGTGATCACGAGGTACTGGATCCAGTAGATGGCGTTCTGCAACCAGCGAAAGCGGGTGATGCGCTCGGCCATTTCGCGCATGCGCGCGGACCAGCGGGTTTGGAGCAGCAGCAGGCTGATGGCGGAGCTGAGGAGGAAATCCCAGAGGATGAGCCAGTAACCGCCTTCAAAGTAGGCGTTGGATCGAGCGATGGCCGCCGGGGGCATCATGGCCATGTAGGCCTCGGTGGCGGCATCGGCGTCGAAGTGGTCCGATGGCTGGGCGGCGGCGGGGACCTTGGTGATGTCGACTGCGGGCTGAATGGCGGGCTGAGCGCCGAGCATGCAAGGAGCGAGACACAGGGAGAGCAGCAAAGCAAAAACAGGCAGACGCCGGACCATGGGAACCTCTCTGAATTGGAAATGAAAGCGGAATTGGTTCGGCTTCAAAGGAGTGTACGCCCATAAGTGAAGAAATGTTCCGTTATATCCTTGAAGTGCAGCTACTTTCAAAGCAATGCAGTCAGTGGGTACGGTCATGAGCAGCGACGCAATCAAGATTTATCTTCCGGACGGATCGATTCGCGAGGTGCCCGCGGGCACGACGCCGCTGGATATCGCCAATTCCATTTCACCGCGGTTGGCCGCGGCCAGCGTAGTGGCGCGGATCACGCCTCTCTCCGGCAACGGGACCGGCGCGGCCACGCAAAATGCGGACGAACCGGGGGAAGCGGCGATGTACGCGGCGGAGCACGCCGAGGGTCCCAGGCTGGTGGACCTGAGCATGCCGCTCACCGAGGATGCTCGCTTGGAACTGGTGAAGGAGAACGATCCCGAAGCGCTGAAGGTGGTGCGGCACTCGGCCGCGCACGTAATGGCCACGGCGGTGCTGGAGCTGTTTCCTGAAGCCAAGCTCGGCCACGGACCGGCGACGGATTCGGGATTCTTTTACGATTTCTATCGCGAGAAGCCGTTCACGCCGGAGGACCTGGCAGCAATTGAGGCGCGCATGCAGGAGGTGATTGCGCGCGACGAGAAGTTTGTGCGCGAGTGCGAGCCGCGTGAGCAGGCGCTAGCCGACTTCGAGCGCGATGGCGACTTCATGAAGACGCACTTTGTGACCAGGTTCACGGAACCGGGGTCGGAGGTGGCCTTCTACCGCAACGGCAAGTTCGTGGATTTTTGCCGTGGGCCGCACGTGCCTTCCACGGGCCGCGTGAAGGCCGCGAAGGTGATGAGCATTTCAGGCGCGTACTGGCTGGGCAACGAGAAGAACCCGCAGCTGCAGCGCATCTACGGAACGGCGTTTTTCAGCAAGAAGGATCTGGACCAGTATCTGGAGCGGCTGGAAGACGCGAAGAAGCGCGATCATCGGCGGCTGGGCAAGGAGCTGGAGCTCTTCACGGTGAACGAGGATGTGGGAGCGGGGCTGCCGCTGTGGCTTCCCAAGGGCTCCACGATTCGGCGGCTGCTGGAGGAGTACATTCTCGATCTCGAGCGCAAAGACGGGTACGAGCACGTGTACACGCCCGACCTGGCCAAGGTGGATCTCTATATCCGATCGGGGCATTGGGCGCATTACCAGGAGAGCATGTTCCCGCCCATGGAGCTGGAGAACGAACGGATGGTCCTCCGCCCCATGAACTGCCCGCACCATATCCTCATTTACGAGTCGAAGCCGCGCAGCTATCGCGATCTCCCCGTGCGCCTTGCCGAGCTCGGCACGATGTACCGCTATGAGCTCTCCGGGGCTCTCAGCGGTCTCAGCCGCGTGCGCTGCATGACGCTCAACGACGCGCACATTTTCTGTACGCCGGATCAGATCAAGGAAGAGTTCTCCAAGGTGATGAGGCTGGTGGAGCGGGCGTATCGCGATCTGGGGATCACGCAATACAGTTATCGCTTGTCGCTGCGCGACCCGGCAAACAAAGAGAAATATGTCGACAACGACGCCATGTGGGAACTAGGCGAGCAGGTGCTGCGCGATGCGATGGACAGCCTGGGCCTGAAGTACAAGGAGGCGCGCGGCGAGGCGGCGTTTTATGGACCCAAGGTCGATATCCAGCTTGCCGACGTGATGGGGCACGAGGAGACGTACTCGACCATTCAAGTGGACTTTCACCTGCCCAGCCAGTTTGGTCTCGAATACACCGGTGCGGATGGCAACAAGCACCGGCCGGTGATGATCCATCGCGGCGTTATCAGCACCATGGAGCGCATGACGTCGTATCTCATTGAGTTGTACGCGGGCGCGTTTCCATTCTGGCTGGCGCCGATTCAGCTGGGGCTGGTGCCCATCAGCGAGCGGCACATCGAATACGCTCAGAAGGTGAAGGCGGAGCTTGAGGCAGCAGGCATGCGCGTAGAACTTGACGCGCGCAACGAGAAGATGAACGCGAAGATCCGCGACCTGGCCAACCAGAAGATTCCTTACATCCTGGTCTTCGGCGACAAGGAGCAGGAGGCGGGCGCGGTGAGCGTGCGTACGCGCGGCAAGGGCGACCAGGGGTCGATGCCGTTGGGCGATTTCATCGCCAAAGCGAAGGGGCTGGTGGAGTCGAAGTCGACGGAGCTGTAGCGCGCAAGCCGAGGCATGAGGCTGTGGTGCGAGGGGCCTGTGAACAGCAGATTCCCGCGGGGAGTGACAGAAAGAAAAGCAATCGTCGGCTCTTCACTCCGCTCAGAATGACAACATTATTTCGAAAGAGGGAAAGCTGCCGGTCAGTAGCCGGCGGCTTTTCCGTAAAGGCTGCGATGATCCTGGCCGCCTTCTAGCTCGCCGGTCTTGGGATCGACCGCGATGCACTCGCCGTTCGACCAGTGATGGCCGCTCTGGACGATGGTGTAACCGATGACGCGCAGCGCGTTCACCGTCTCGTCGGAGAACCCCGGCTCCAGGTACAGCTTGTCGGGCAGGTATTGATGATGGAAGCGCGGCGCATCCACGGCTTCCTGGATGTTCAGGCCGCCTTCCGCCGCAGAGAGAAAGATTCCCGCCACCACGGTAATGATGCGCGCGCCGCCGGGGGTGCCGAGCACGTAGCGGAGCTTGCCGTTCTCCAGCACAATGGTCGGCGTCATGGAGCTGAGCGGGCGCTTGCCCGGCGCGATGGCGTTGGCCGGTCCTTGGATGAGGCCGAACATATTTGGCACTCCCATCTTCGACGCGAAGTCGTCCATCTCATCGTTGAGCAGGAAGCCGAGCGAGCCGGCGGTCACACCGGAGCCGAAAGCGTTGTTGAGGGTGGTGGTGACGGAGACCGCGTTGCCCTCGCTGTCCACAACGGAGTAATGCGTGGTGTCCTGCGACTCAGCGGGGCGCGTGCCCGCGGTCTTCGGCGCGGGTGGAAGGAAACCGGCGGGGCGCTGCAAGTCCGCGCTGGGTGATGCCTTGAGCGGCTGAATGCCTGCACGCCACGCGGCAGCGTATTTTTTCGCGGTGAGCGCAGCTACCGGAATGTTGTTGTAGTCGGGATCGCCAAGATAATCCGCCCGGTCCATGTAGGCGCGGCGATAGGCCTCGGTGATGAGGTGCATGGAGGCAGGCGTGCGGTCGCCGAGACTCTTCAGGTCGAAGCCTTCCAGGATGTTAAGCGCGCTGAGCAGCACCACTCCCCCCGAGGACGGGGGAGGCGCGCTGATGACCGTGTAGCCGTGATACGTGCCGATGACAGGCTTGCGCTCAACAACGTTGTACTGCGCCAGGTCATCCAGCGTAATCAGCGAACCGCCCTTCTTTAAATCGCTTACGAGTTCCTGCGCCATCTTGCCGCGGTAGAAGTCATCAGGATCGGCGGCGATACGCTGAAGCGTGCGCGCCAGTTCCGGCTGACGGAATGTGTCACCGGGCTTATAGAAGTTGCCATCGCGCTGGAAGATGCGGCGCGAATCGGGGAACTGGGTCAGCTCGGAATCGTGCAGCTCCGCAGCTTCTTCCGGGGTGAGGACGAATCCCTCGGATGCAAGGCGGATGGCGGGCGCCATGACACGCTTGAGGCCCAGCTTGCCGTATTTGCGCTCGGCATAGGCCATGCCGGCCACCGAACCGGGTGTGGCGATCGCGCGATATCCAACGATGCTGGCACCGGGAATGATATTGCCCTTGGCGTCCTGGTACATGGTTTCGGTGGCGGCCAGGGGCGCCTTCTCGCGGTAGTCGATAAAAGTGCTGCGGCCGTGATGCAGGCGCAGGAGCAGGAATCCGCCGCCGCCCAGGTTGCCGGCGAGGGGATGGACAACGGCGAGGGCAAAGCCGGTCGCCACGGCGGCATCCACGGCGTTGCCGCCATCTTTCAGGATCTCCAGGCCGGCGTCGGCGGCCAAATGGTGCACGCTAACCACCATGCCGTGGCGGGCGCGGACGGGCTGCTCGCCGCGCCAAACCAGGACGTTCTTCTGCGGGGACTGGCTGGCGGCGAGGATAGGCGAGCAGGAGACAACGGCGGCAAGAGCTGGGGAAAGGAAGCGCGCAAATTTCATGCGCTCACAGGATACCGGGTTTGCTGGAACTTAAGCGGGTTCGAGTCCGTATAACAAGCAGGGACAACTGTGTCCTCGGCGCACGGCGCACCTAAGGACTCCCAAAGGAAGCCGGCTGCAGCCGAAACCGGAATTGATCTACACTGTTGCGGCAAGGGTAAACAGCCAAGGCTGCGATCCCAGCTCGTCGAGCCGCCGGCCCGAAATAGGGAAAGACGCGAAAGGTGAGGATAGCGAAATGAAGAAATTCATCCAGGGGATGATGGTGATTTCTGTACTGGCCAGTGCAGTGGTATTGAACGCGCAGACGCCCGATCAGGCGCCGGCAGCAACGGCTCCAGCGGCGGCCGCACCGGCTGCTCCCGCGGCAACCCTCACGGCAGACCAGGTTGTGAGCAAGTATGTGGACGCCATCGGCGGAAAGGACGCCGTCACCCAAGTCAAGTCGCTTTCAATGGACACCTCGGCCCAGGTGATGGGAAACGACGTTTCCGGCACCGTGGTGGTTGTCGATGGCGTTGGCTACAAGTCGCAGATGGAGTTCAACGGTGCAGCCATCATCCAGTGTTATAACGCCAAGGGTGGATGGCAGGTGAATCCGATGGCGGGCTCGGCCGATCCCGCGGCGATGTCGGACGATGAATACAAGACGGGCAAGGACCAGATCTTCGTGGGCGGTCCGCTGTTCGACTATGCGGCCAAGGGCAACAAGATCGAGGAACTCCCCGGCGACGCCGGCACCTACAAGATCAAGCTGACCACGAAGGATAGCGTCGAAACCACCTACGTGATTGACGCCAAGACTTTCCTCATCAAATCCACCACGCGGACGGGCCAGATGCAGGGCCAGGACGTGCAGGTCACCACCAGCTACTCCGATTACCGCAAAACGGATACAGGCTACCTGATGCCTTACGCCATGGACATCGATTTCGGCGGCCAGTTCCAATTGAGCCTCGCCATCAAGAAGGTGGAAATGAACAAGACCATCGATCCGGCGACCTTTGAAATGCCGAAGCCTGCCGCGGCGCCGGCTGCGCCGGCGACCCAGCCGAGCGTTTAGCAGCCGGATGGGGAAGGAAACCAGCCTAAAGTGAGTAAAGGGCCGCCGGATCATGGCGGCCCTTTCTTATTGAGTTACTTCTCGATGACGGCCTTGGACAGGTTGCGCGGTCGGTCCACGTCCACGCCGCGCTCCAGGGCCATGAAATAGGCGAAAAGCTGGAGTGGAACGACCTCGCTAATCGGCAATAGGTACTCCGAAGCGGAGTCGATCCCGACACAATCGGCGGCCAGCGCGGCCACGTCGCGGTCGCCGCGGTTGGCCAGCGCAATCACGCGCGCGCCCTGCTTCTTCATATCCTCGAGGAGCTGCAGCGTCTTCTCGTGGCGCTCCACTGAGGCGGCGAGCTGACGATCAACCGTGGCGACGACGACCAGCGGAACCTGCTCGCTTACCAGCGCGTTGGGTCCGTGCTTGAGCTCGCCGGCGGGATACGCCTCGGCCGGAATGTAGGAAGCTTCTTTCAGCTTGAGCGCGCCCTCCCGCGCAATGGCGTAATGTATGCCGCGGCCCAAATAGAGAAAGGACGCAGCGGAGCTGTAGCTTTCCGCCAGCTCCGCAGTTTGCCTGCGCCATTGCTCAAGCTGCGCTTCAATCTGGTCGCACTGCGCCCACAGCCCGGCGATATGAGCCGGCAATTCCTCGTGCGCGATCACGCCGCGGCGCTCGCCTTCAAACAGCGCCAGCACATAGAGCACCGCGAGCTGGCAGGTGAAGCTCATGGTGGCGGGAATGGCAAGCTCTCGCCCCGCCGCCAGCGGCATGGAGACATCGGCCTCACGCGCCATGGTGGAGTTGGGATCGTTGGTGATGGCAAGCGTTTTCTGGCCGCGAGCCTTGGCTGCGCGCATCGCCGCCAGCGTGTCAGAGGTTTCCCCGGACTGCGACAGGACCAGGCAGCTCGGATGGCGGAGTTCGCGGCCACCGCGAATGCTGTATTCGCTGGCGTACTCCACGTCGACTGCCAGCCCACAGAGATCCTCAAGAAGGATTTCGCCGGCAAGCCCGCTGTGACGGCTTGAGCCCGAGGCTGCAATCAACACCTCGCCTTCGGGAATCGACCAGCGGCCCAGGCGATCGGCCATCTCCGCATTCAGCGCACTGGGGGCGGTGTAGAGCGCCAGGGTGCGGCGGAGTGCGTGTGGTTGAGCGAAGATCTCCTTCAACATGGCGGGTTCTGACACGCGATCCTCCTTGGTTGGCCGCGATGCACAAGGTCATCCCTTGTCATGTTTATATCATGCCATATTGATCAAGTATTTGAGTACATACATTTAAAACGGTGATACAATCCTCATATTCACAGGCACCTTATTGCTGGTGAAGCGATTAAGCGGGGTAGAATCGCGTCATGGCCGAGTCAATCACGCGGCGTTCCGAGCAAATCGTTAAGTTTCTGCTTCGTACGGGATCGGCGACGATCGACGAATTGTTATCGGTAGCAGGCTCGTCAGCTCCCAGCATTCGCCGGGACCTGGCGCGGCTGGAGGCGCGGGGACTGATCCGGCGCACCCACGGCGGGGCAGAACTGGTGGAACCGCTCCTCTACGAGCCGTTCCGCTATGACAGCTCGTTCCTGGCGCGCGAGCAGCGACATGCGGCGGAAAAGCGGCGCATCGGTCTGGCAGCGGCAGAGCTGGTGCAGCCGGGAGAAACAGTGGGATTGTCGGCTGGCACCACCACCACCCACATTGGCCGCAGCCTGCGTCACCGCGACAAGATCCAGGTCGTGACCAACGCCATCAACATCGGAATGGAGCTCTCCAACCAGACCGCCATTCGCACCTACCTGACCGGCGGTGTGGTTCTGTGGGCATGGTCATTCGCGCTTTCCGGGAACGGGGCGCTCAGTTTTCTAGACAATATGTACATGGATAAGGTGTTCCTCAGCGTCACCGGGTTCGATCCGGAACGGGGGGCGACGCAATTGGAGGCCGATGAGGCGCTGGTCTACCGCAAGATGATCAAGCAGGCGAAAGCCGTGGTGGTGGCGGCCGACTCCAGCAAGCTGGGCAAGGTGAGCCCGGCGTTCATCTGCCCGGCCAACGAAGTTCAGACGCTGATAACGGACCATGGCGCGCCGGCGGAGATGGTGGCGCAGTTCGAGCGCCAGGGGACCAAAGTCATCCGCGTCTGAAGCGGAAATCTCTAACATTCACCTGGGTTTAGCGCTACCGTGCCGTGGCCGGCGGCGCCAGCTCAGCGGCCTGTTCCCGCAGCAGGCGGACAGCTTCTCTCACATCCCCAGCCTGCGCGGGAGCTGCAATTTTGCCATTACGGCGCGACAGCGAACCGTGCAGGCAGAAGACGCCGGAAAGGCGAACCACCTGGGCAAGATTCTCCAGGCGAAGGCCGCCGCCGGCGATGAGCGGGATTCGTCCCGCGGCTTGCTCGGCGAGCTCCCGAATGGTCCGGGCGCCCGAGAGAACGTCCGCGGCGCCGCCGGAAGTGAGCAGGCTGTCCGCTCCGGTTTCGATCACATCCTCAAGCGCCTGCGTCAGGTCGGCGGTCTCGTCGAAGGCGCGATGAAAGGTTACATCCATGGGGCGAGCCAAATCGATTAGCTCCCGCGTGCGTACGATATCCACGCGGCCCTTGGAAAGCAGAATGCCGGTGGCGATGCCGGAAGCGCCGGCGCGCTTGGCGGCCTCAATTTGACGGCGCATACAGTCAAATTCTTTGCTGGAGAAGACAAAATCGCCGGCCCGGGGCCGAATGAGCACGTGAATAGGGATATCGAGAATACGCAACGCCTCCACCATCATGTCCCCTGGGGGCGTGATTCCGGCCTGGGCAAGATCCGCGCACAACTCGATGCGATCCGCGCCGCCCTCTTCGGCAGCCAGCGCAGATTCGAGATTCTCGGCACACAACTCAAAGAGCATTGCCTTCCTTTCGGCTTCCATAGTAAATCCCTTGCTTTCTCTCCTTATTAATACCCTCCCACGCTGCGACCGCCTCTGCAGGATGGGATGCAGCTGCTTCAGCCCGGTCATCCCAAATGATCAAGTAAATCAAATTTGAGCGGATAACCATGAAACACTTTGGAACTCAACAACTCCGCAATTGCACTGCTGCATGCACGGTTGAAGATAACAATAAACCATAAACTGCGCAATGTGATGATTGTTTATATTTAATACGATCAGTTCTGCATATCAGCTGGCCTATCCGTGCTCAATTGGAACAATGCTGTTTCTAGCTCGTGGACCGAAATGGCGAGGAACTTCAACCAGATTATGGGGCACCATGAGAGAGGATTCCATTATTTATTTATGGACTACTATATTGTAAATAAATAACTTATGTATACATTTGACTTCCGGCGCGGTCGCACAGGAACCGGGCCGAAAGCAGGCCTTCCAGGCCAAGCAAGAAGTACATAAGGACGGCATAAAATTCAACATCATGATTTTTTCTATTCTAATCAATCATTTTGTATTGTAATCTTCCTGCAATCCGGGATATCATTCCGGGGAATTGAAATAAAGCGCATTTAGCTGCCATTCGATCAACTCTCGATGAGCAAGAAATCGAGCGGCGGCTCCGGCGCGATTCCCATTGCCATGACAAGTCGATCTGTATCGGCTCTCCCGCAGAGCCCAAAGCAAGCAAGCTGGCACCTACAACCCGAAACAAACCGAACTATAGGAGACCTCCAGTGAAGCTTAACTACCGCTCGTTCCTGGCTGCCGTCGGCGTCGCCTTGAGCATGGCAGCGCTGATGGGTACGCCGCCGGTCCTGCAGGCGCAGCAGGCCGCAGGCTCGATCACCGGCGTGGTGATGGATCCCTCCGGGGCTCCGATCGCCAACGCCACTGTGACGGTCCGTGAAGTGGACCGCGGCACCGTGTGGACCGCGAAGACCACTGCTGCGGGCGTCTACGATTTCCCCACCGTTCCGGTGGGCAACGTTGAAGTGAAGGCCGAGGCTAACGGCTTTGCTGTGGAAGTGCGCAAGGCATTTGCGTTGTCGGTAGACCAGGTGGCCACGGTGGATTTCAAGCTGCAGGTGGGCTCGGTCACGGAGACGGTGACGGTCAACGATGCGCCGCCGCTGTTGCAGACGGCATCCACTGAGGTGGGCACGCTGATTGACGCCAGTGCGGCCTCGCAGCTTCCCCTGGCCACGCGCGACATCAATCAGCTAACGCTGCTGGCGCCGGGCGTGTTGAGCTCGAACATTTTTGCCTTCCAGTCAGCGCAGACAACGTTCGGAACCGGGCGGCCGTATGTGAACGGCGCGCGCGAGCAGGACAACAACTTCATGCTCGACGGCATGGATGTGAACCAGCCCGACAACAACGATGTTTCCTACACCCCGTCTCCAGACGCGGTGCAGGAGTTCAACATTATCACCAGCAACGCGCCCGCCGATTACGGCAACTACGCCGGAGGCGTGATCGTGGAATCGACAAAGTCGGGTACCAACGCCTTCCATGGCGGCGCCTACGAATACGTCCGTAACACGGACCTGGAAGCCAACACGTGGCAGGACAAGGCCGTGGCCTCGATCACCGGCTTCGGCACCCAGACCGCCATTCCCCGCCCGGCGCTGCATTGGAACGAGTTCGGCGGCCAGGTGGGCGGGCCCATCGTCAAGAACAAGCTGTTCTTCTTTGCCGACGAAGAGACTTCGCTCTACGACCAGCCCCGGACCGGCAACCAGAACACGCTGGTTCCCAATTCCAACTACTACACGCCCACGGCCGGAAAGCTCGGCAGCCAGGTCTACGACCTGGGATACGCCTGCACGGGCAACGGCGGCACGTTCAACGCTGCGGGAGTTTGCCAGGGTAAGGGCAGCCAGCTTTACATGCCGGCGACCGGCGTAGCAGCCGGCGCGCGCGCGCCCATCCCTTATAACCAGATTCCCGTCTCGGCGGTGGATTCGGTGGCCAAGGCGCTGGTTGCGCTGCCTGCGTTCCAGCAGCAGGTGTCCACGCTGAACTACTTCTCGAGCGGCTACACCCACAATTACCAGGGCGATCTGAAGATCGACTGGCAGGCCTCGGACAAAGATCACGTGATGGGCCGCTACACGCAGATGTACACGCACCTGATCTCGACCAACGGGACCGACGTACTGACGCCGAACCTGGAACGCCAGTACCCGCTCAAGAACATAGTTGCCGACTACGTGCGCACCATCAGCCCCACCCTGGTGAATGATTTCCGCGTGGGCACCACGATCTTCCCAGCTAACGACGGCATCTACACTTCCGGCCTGAGTGGGAACGTGAATTCGGAAATCGGCCTGACCGGAGTGCCCGTGGATCTGTTGCCGAGCATTAGCATGGGTTACGGTTCAGTGGGCGGCAGCGACGAGGTCGAAGTCTTCCACGACACCACCGAGCAGCTGGATGACAGTCTGACGTGGACGCGCGGCCGGCACTCCATCCACACCGGGTTTGAGTGGCTGCACTGGGCCATGAACGACACCTACCCCGGCAACAACGGTGTGGCGGGAAGCTGGAGTTTCAGCGGCCAGTTTACCGACAACAGCGGCGCCGCAGGCGGCCCGGACAACTCCTATGCCGACTTTCTCCTTGGCCTGCCCGGCAGCGTTGCCGTTGGTCAGCCCATCCACTTCCACCTGGTGAATAGCCTGGGCGCCGGATTCGTTCAGGACGACTTCCTGGCCGGGCACGGCCTGACGCTGAACCTGGGGCTGCGCTATGAAGTAGTGACTCCGCGCGGGGACCGCACCGGCGGCAACAACGTGAACTTCGACAAGGTGACGGGCACCCCGGAAATTGGTACCAACTACAACACTTATTGGGGCGTGGGCGACCTGAATCCGCGCTTCGGCTTTGCCTGGCAGCCTTCGTGGGCTCCCAACACGGTGATCCGCGGCGCATATGACATCTCCAGCTACATGGAAGGCAACGGCATCAGCAACATGGCCGTCATCAATCCTCCCAACACGCTGCAGATCAGCCAGATTTACAACTCGGGCACGGATTATCCCACCAACACCTTTTCCCAGGGCTACTCGCCTTACCAGACGGTTCCCTGCACCGCGCAGGAGTTGGTTGCGGCAGGAAGCACGGGAACGCCTTCGCCTTGCCTCTCCGGCGAAGTGACCCACGCCACCGATCCCAACCTGCGGCCGGCCATGAACCAGCAGTGGAACTTCACCATCCAGCATCAGTTCCACAACAACTTCACCGCGTCAGTGGCGTACGTGGGCAATCACGACGCCCACATGTCCGATATCTACTGGTACAACCAGAAGGTTCTGACTTCCGGCACCCAGCAGATAAAGGATCTGGCAGGCAATCTGGTCACGGTTCCGGCAGTGGCTGCCGGCCCCTACATGACCAACCTGGTCAAGGCCGGCGTGAGCCAGGCGCGCTTCAATGCGTCCGATGCGATTTCAAACTACGACGCCATGGAAGTAACGTTGGCGCAGAAGGGCTACCATGGCCTGGATCTGCAGGCCAATTACACGCTATCGAAGTGCCTGACCAACTCGCTGGGCTACTTCGGCGTATACGGCGATGAGGAAGGCAGCGGCGAACAGCAGAACGAAGCTGGCGGCAACTTCTTCCAGAACGAGTACAACCCCATGGGCGATTACGGCAAATGCACGATCGACGCGCTTCATGCCTTCAACGCTTACGGTTTGTACAACCTGCCCTTCGGACAAGGCAAGCAGTTCGGAGCCGGAGTTTCAAAGGGCGTGAATGAAATCATCGGCGGCTGGAACATCTCGCTGGACACCACCCTCCGTTCGGGCTTTGCGGTCACGGCCATCGACGGCGAGTGGATGGGATCGTTCAATCCGGCCGGCGCCTCTAACCTGACTGCGCCTTCGTATATGCCGCGTCCGGACTGCAATAGCTCGGTCAATCCCAACACCAGCTACCAGTTTGCGCAGATCGGTTCCAGCGTGGGCATGGTCAACCTTAACCCGGCCTACATCAAGAGCCCTGAAGCGGATGGCCAGTTCGGGACTTGCGGCGTGGGCACCATGCGCGGGCCGTATCTGAAGACCGCGGACATGAACCTGAACAAGACGTTCCCGCTCACGGAAGGAACGAGCCTGGTGTTCATGGCGCAGTTTATGAACCTGACCAACACGCCCATCTTCTCCATACCGGCGACGTGGGACGACAACTACAGCTCCTGCGAATACTGCACCGGCCAGCGTCTCACAGGTCCGGCGGCGCCCAACACGCCGGGGATGGGCCCGTACGGCCTGATGGATGGATCGAACCCAGGACGCCAGATCGAGCTCGCCCTCAAGCTGAACTTCTGATCAGTCCAAGCCGTGCTCCGGCGCCAGCGGCAAGCAAGACGGAGCGATAAAGAATGAAGCTCGAAGCGGCGCCTTCGAGCTTCTTTTCCTGCGCGCTTGACGGGCTGCTGCGCGAAACAACGAGCCAGACGCCAGCCACATCGTCTACGATCTTGGGCGGGCGTCGCGACGCGCAAACGGCGCGCGTTCTGAACTTCGAATAGAGCTCCGATGAAATCAACGGTCATCATTGCCGATGCGCTTTACGACGGAAGCAGAGCCATCCTTCGTCCCGCGGTGGTGCTGGAGGGCGGCCGGATCGCATCGGTTTTCTCGCGCGAGGAAGCCGAGTTGCCCCGCGACGCTGAGATCTGGGACTTCCCCGGCGCGACCCTCGCGCCGGCGTTTTTCGACGCGCATATTCACGGTGCAGCCGGCCACGATGTGATGGACGCTGCGCCGGAATTTCCCGCAGCCATGGGCCACCTTCTGGCTTCGTGTGGAACCGGCGCGTATCTGGCCACCACCGTAACCGCGCCGCTGGACCGGACTTTGAAAGCGGTGAGCGCGCTGGCGAAGGTGATTGCCGAGGGACCAGTGGCGGGCCAGGCGCGGCCCATCGGAATCCATCTTGAAGGACCATTCCTCTCCCACGCCAAGCGCGGCGTGCAGCCCGACGAATACCTGCTGGAGCCGGATATTGCCACCTTCGATCGCCTGTGCGAGGCTGCCGAAGGCCAGGTGAGGCTTATCACGCTGGCGCCGGAGCTTCCCGGCGCCGCGGAGCTGACCGTTCATGCTCGCCGGCGCGGAGTGCGCGTGTCGGTGGGGCACTCAAATGCGACTGCCGCGGAGACGCGCGCGGCTATCGCGGCCGGAGCCACCAGCTCCACCCACACTTTCAACGCCATGCGCCCGCTGGATCATCGAGAACCCGGCATTCTGGGTGTAGCTCTCACCGATGACAGACTTTATGCGGAGCTGATCTGCGATGGCATCCACACCGCGCCGGAGATGGTGCGGCTGTGGTGGCGTGCCAAGGGCGCCGAACGCGCCATCCTGGTGACTGACGGAATGAGCGCAACGGGAATGCCTGACGGCGAATATTTGCTGGGCGGTTTTCCGGTGCAGGTGGCCGCGGGCCGCGCCACCGCACACGGAGTGCTGGCCGGCAGCGTGCTGACGCTGGACCGGGCGCTGCTCAATTTTCTTCAGTTTACGGGCGCGAGGGTGGAACAGGGGCTGCGGTTGTTGACCGCGAACCCATTTGCAATGCTGGGGATAGGCGATGGAGCCTTGACCGTGGGGCAGCCGGCGAGCCTGGTGGCCGTGGGCAAAGATGGCCGCCTGATGGCGTCCATGGTGAACGGCGAGCGGGTGGTTTGATTCGGCATGCAGAGGCGAAGGCGATCTCAGTGCTGATGGCCGCGGCGGCAGAGCGGACGTCGCGCCTTCTAAAATAGTGCGAGAGAAGATGCCGGAACTGCCTGAAGTGGAGACGATTGCGCGTGGGGTGGACGCGCGGGTGCGCGGCGACCGCATTGCGGAGGTGTGGTTCAGCCGCCATCGCGAGTCATTCAAGACGCCTGCGGCGGCGCAGGCTAAGGGTCTTGAAGGACGGCGCTTTCTGGGCGTGCACCGGACAGGAAAGCACATTGTGTGCGAACTGGTGTCCGGATTCGAGGACGGGGCGCTGGCTGCGGCGGCGCCGGATGCTCAGTGGATTGTGCACCTGGGGATGACCGGGCGGCTGCTGGTGACCAAGCCGGATGCGGAGCTGGCCTCGCACACCCACGCGCGGCTGCGCCTGGAGAGTGGGCGGGAGCTGCGCTTCGTTGACCCGCGACGGTTTGGGAGGCTGGAATTCAGGGAACTCAGGCGCACGGAGGCGTTTGCGGCGCCGGGGCTGGAGCCGCTCGCGATCGGCGCAGCAGAATTTGCCGCCTTGTTCCGGGGGCGGCGAACGCCAGTGAAAGCAGCGCTGCTGAACCAGAGCTTGCTCTCCGGGGTGGGCAATATCTACGCTGACGAAAGCCTCTACCACGCCGGAATCCGGCCACGGCGTCAGGCAGGGAAGCTGACCGGAGCCGAGCTGGAGAGGCTGCGAAAGGCGATAAGAACTGTGCTGGAAAGCGCGATCCGGCTGGGGGGATCTTCAGTTTCAGACTACGTGGATGCAGAGGGCGTGCGGGGATTCTTCCAGCTCGAACATCGCGTTTACCAGCGGGCGGGAGAGTTGTGCCTTAAATGCGGAACGCCGATACGGAGGGTGGTAGTGGCGGGCCGCGGCACCCACTATTGTCCGCATTGCCAGAGCTAAGCCGATACGGATTTTTGTAGTTATCGGGGCGGTGTACTCCAGAATTGTGGTACATCGCTTTATCTGCCCGTCCGCAAGTACTTGAATTGATGGACATGACCAAACGGCATAATGATTGCACAAAGCAATAGCGCCAGTGATGATCAGGCCGCCAGAAAAATGACGGCCCCATGATAAAGGCACCCGGCGCGAGCGAAGCCAAAGGCGAATCTCCCAAGAGAGAAGCCGGCCGGGAGCCAAAAGCGGTGAATTGAATACCGCAATCATAGTGATACGGGGAGGCCAGTGACCCCGCTTGAAGTCGAGAGCGCCACTCATAACGGGTGGCGCTTTGACTTTCCGGGACTGGTTACCTTTTGCGGGACCGCAACCGGCACCGGAGCACCTGAAGTAACCCTGAGATACTTGCCAGCGCGAGCGGTTCGCTGTAGTATCAGAATTGCCGAGAAGCGGCTGAGGCGCGCCCCCCGGAAGGGGATGAGCGCGCGCGCTGCTCAAGCAAGGATAGTTCGCCCAGGAGCTCAAAAAAAGACTGCTCGATAGTGGCGAAGTCTCCCCAATTGGAAAGGCCTCGCGAGAGGAACAAGGACGGCGCAGGAATCCCATGTGGGTTACCGGCCGGATTCTGGTTTGGAGACACCAGGACCTGTTTCAGGGCGTGAGAGAGTATGAGCTCGGGACTGGCAGGGATGGCGCGGGGGCAAGGATCATTCGAACCGGAACGCGCTTGACGACAGGGGGAGCGGAGATTGTGCCGCCGAAAGCGCCAGGGACATTGAAACGGAAGATTCCGCACAGATCAGACATTGGCGAGATGCTGCTGACAAAGAAGGTCATGTTACATTGCGGAGAGCATTTCGCGAAGCGATCAGCCGGCCAATTCCCCTGCGGACCGGTCGCGGTTCCTAACCTGAGATGGGTCCGGTCCGAGGCATGGTAGAGCTGCGCACAACAAGGGCGCGGCAAGTGAAAGAGCAATGCATCCAACAGCAAAGTGCCAGGAAGTGCACGCATGACAACAGAATCAACGCAGCCCCAGCCTGAAGCGGGGGTGAGCCCGGCCGCGAGCGAGGGCCAGTCACAAGGGCATCGGCGCCGGCGGCGCCGGCGCAAGAATAAGTCGAGCCACACCGGCGCGGCGCAGCCGCAGCAGGCACAGACGCAACCGGCGCCGGGCCAGCCGCAGCCCGCAGCTGCTCCCAGACCGCAGCAAGGCCAGGGCCAGCAGTATGGGGGCCACGGACGGAAGAAGAAGAAGAAGTTCTTCCAGAAGGGGGCGCCGCAGCAGCCGCAGGCGCAGCCGGGCAACAGCATCCATCCGCCGCACCAGGCCAAGCGCAAGAACAAGCAGCGGGGCCCAAGGGAGTTTGTGGGCCCGATGGACCACAGCTATCGCG
This sequence comes from uncultured Acidobacteriota bacterium, assembly GCA_963788435.1. GTDB lineage: Bacteria > Acidobacteriota > Terriglobia > Terriglobales > Acidobacteriaceae > Telmatobacter. Next base: position 42,413 of record CAWBIG010000251.1, read on the forward strand.
TGGCGAACGGCAACGTGGCGGATGTGCCGGCCTCAACCATTCCCACTTCGGGCAACGGGCACGGCAACTACTATCAGGACGCATACGTACCCGCGACACCGGCGGCGCCCATCCGGCATGACGCGCCGGCTCGCATCTTCTGCTTTATCGAAGACCTGTTCTTCCTGGCCAAGATCAACGAGACGGCGCGGAAGCTGGGAGTGAAGGTTGAATTTGTGAAGAGCGCGGACAAGGAGGCGCCGGGACGGATCCTGGATGCGCCGGAAGAGGAACGCGCGCGGCTGATCGTTTTCGATCTGAACAACGCCAACGCCAAGCCGCTGACATTGATTCCCAAGTTCAAGACGAAGTTCAAGAAGTCGGTTTCCGTGATTGGATTCTTGTCGCACCTGCAGGGCGACCTGAAGGCCAAGGCGACCGAGGCCGGATGCGACACGGTGATGCCGCGCTCGGCGTTTTCGCAGAGTCTGCCGAATCTGCTGCGGCGATATGGTCTGGAGGAACAGGAAGAATACGAGGCGCAACCGGCGTTCTGAAGCACAGGGAACAAGGGACAAAGGGAACAAGAAAGCTGAGGCTGGCGCGTCACCATGAGGGTGGCGCGCTCGTTCCTTTTAGGGCGAGGCGAGGGCAGCCTGGATACCTGCTTGCCACTGGCCGGGTTAGTCAGGCAAAGTACGCCCGGTTCTTCTGAACAAACTCCGCCTTTTCCGCAGGCAGATCGCTTTCCGCAAAGATCGCATTCTGCTCGCACACCGCGGCGCAGTTGCCGCAATCGATGCACTCGTCGGGGTTGATAAAAACGTGGGGAACGGTTCCGGCTTTGGGGTCGTATGCCGTGGGCGCAATCGCGGCGGTAGCGCACTGCTCTACGCAGACAAAGTCCTTCACACACGCATCGGTAATTACGTAAGCCATGATGATCGAAACTCCTCATGACAAGGCTATGAGAGAGGGCGACGAAGGAACGGTGATTGGGGTCACGGGAATTCGCGAGTTCGCGAGCCTTCCCCTGGCATATCGAGCATCGGCTGCGGACTCTTTAGAGCATAAATGCGTCATTTCAATGGATATTCTCGTTTTTACCCCTACACCGTAGGTGATTCAAATCACAGTGGAGAACGATCCGCGCGCGTAGAGTCGAAGACCAGGAGGCCAAGGCCACATGGGTCGCGTTACTTCAGGAGAAATCATTGACACGATTGGAGTAAGCTATCCAGGGAGACTTATGCGGATCGCCATAGTTGGCGGCGGCATTGCGGGCTTGGCTGCCGCCTACGAGCTCGAAAAGGCTCGCGCAGCCAACCCCGCCCTCAGCTATACGCTTTTCGAGTCTCGCTCCTGTCCCGGCGGCTCGCTGGCGAGCGAGATTGTTGATGGCACGGTTCTTGAGCGCGGCCCAGACTCGTTTCTTACAGAGAAACCTGCGGCCGCGGAGCTGGCACGCGAGCTCGGCCTCGGCCCCGATCTTATCGCCTCCAACGACGCCGACCGCAAGACGTGGATTGCGGTGGGCAATCGCCTGGTTGCCCTGCCCGACGGACTGATGTTCCTTGTCCCTACCAAGCTGATTCCTACGGCATTGACGCCGCTTTTCAGCCTTCGCACGAAGCTGCGCATGGCGATGGAGCTGCTGCATCCACCGCGGCCCAGTGGGGAAGACGAATCGGTGGCGGCGCTGGTCGAGCGCCATTTCGGCCGCGAAGCGGTCGAGCGGCTCGCCGACCCCCTCCTGTCTGGAATCTACGGCGGCGACGCCTCCCGCCTGAGCGCCCGCACCGTGCTGCCTCGCCTGGTGGAGATGGAAGCCGAGTACGGCTCTCTCACGCGCGGGATGCTGGCCGCGCACAAGAAGATGAGGGCGGCGATGGCGGCAAAGGGTGACGGGGGCGGGACGCAATCGCCGGCGGACCGTCTGAAATCGATGGGGGGAAAGAGTTCGGGCCCGCTGGGCATTTTCACCGGGCTGCGCGGGGGACTGCAGCAACTGGTGGACGCGCTTGTTTCCCGGCTTGATCCATCGGCCATCCGGCTGGACACACCGGTGAGCGGCATGGAGCGGGCGGGCATCGGGTGGCAAATCACGGCAGGCGGAGAAGCGGAGATTTACGACGCGGTGATCGTGGCGTCTCCCGCATGGGCTGCGGGCTCGCTGCTGGCCGGGGTCGACGCGCAACTCGGCGAGGAACTCGAGTCCATTCCGTACTCCTCGTCGATCACGGTGAATCTGGTTTACGACGAAGCGAAGCTTGGCCGTCTCCCGGAGGGGTTCGGATTCCTGGTACCGGCCAGTTCCGGCCGCGCCATGCTGGCCTGCACGTTCGCGCATCGCAAGTTCCTTGGCCGCACCGCGCCGGGCAAAGCCGTGTTGCGAGCATTCCTTGGTGGGATGCGCAACGAGGCTCTGATGGAAGAACCGGACAACGTGCTCATCGCCACGGTGCGGCGCGAGCTGAGCGAGATTCTGGGGGCGCGAGTGATGGGACCGCACATCGAGCCGGAGCTGGCGCGGGTGACGCGGTGGCGGCGCGCGATGGCGCAGTATGCAGTGGGACACAAGGAACGGATAACGCGCATCCAGGCGCACCTGACCGCGCTGCCGGGGATCAAGCTGGCCGGCAACGCTTATGACGGAATCGGAATTCCCGACTGCATCCGGCTGGGGCGCACGGCCGCAAGGGAGCTGGTGGGCGCTGCCATTCGCTAATTTAGCACTTGCTTGGCGATGGTCATCAACTGGATGTTCGAAGTGCCTTCGTAGATTTTGCCCACCTTGGCGTCGCGGTAAAACTTCTCCACCGGATAATCGCGCACAAAGCCGTTGCCGCCGAAGATCTCCACCGAGAGGCTGGCAACGCGCTCGGCCACCTGCGAGGCGAAGAGCTTGGTCATTGCGGCTTCCTTGACGTATGTCTGGCCGGCATCCTTGATGCGGGCGGCGTTGTAGACCATGAGGCGCGCCGCCTCGATTTCGGTGGCCATCTGGGCCAGGGCGAACTGCACGGCCTGGAATTCGGCAATCGGTTTTCCGAACTGACGCCGGGCTTTTGCATATTGCGCCGCGTGACGCCATGCGCCCTGGGCCAGGCCGAGCATCTGCGCGCCGATGCCGATACGGCCTTCATTCAGCGTTTCGATGGCGATCTTGTAGCCCTTGCCGGGCTCGCCGAGAACAGCCTCGCGGGGCAGTTCGCAGTTGTCCAGGAGGAGCTCGCAGGTGGACGAGGCGCGGATGCCGAGCTTGTCTTCCTTGCGGCCGACAGTGAATCCGGGCGTGCCTTTTTCGATGAGGAAGGCGGTGATGCCGCGGTAGCCGCTGGTGGGATCGAGCGTGGCGAAGACAATGAAGAGACCGGCTTCGCGCGCATTGGAGATCCAGAGCTTGCGGCCATTGAGGCGGTAGCCCCCGCTGGTGAGTTCGGCGCGGGTCTGGAGCGCGAAAGCGTCGGAGCCGGAGCCAGACTCGGAGAGCGCGTAGGCGCCCACCGTGTCCGCGGCCAGGCGTGGCAGCCACTGCTGTTTCTGCGCGTCGGTGGCCCAGCGGCGCAGCGCGTTATTCACCAGCGTGTTGTGCACGTCGATGAGGACGGCGACTGCCGGATCGACGGTGGAGATGGCCTCAATGGCGAGTACAGCGTCAAAGAAGCTGCCCGCCGCGCCGCCCATGGCCTCAGGGATCTCGATGCCCATCATGCCCAGCTCAAAAAGTTTTTGCACGAGGCCGGGAGCGAATTGCTGCTGGTCGTCCATGGAGCGCACCAGCGGCGCAATTGTCTCTTCGGCGAAGCGGCGGACGCTGGACGCGAACAGAGATTCTTCTTCAGAGAGCTGGGTAAGCGGAGAAGCGTGAGGGTTGGTCAAAAGATCTGCGGCCTCCGGATTGGGAGTGTACCAAAGCGAGCTGATTCTCTGCCTGGGAGGGGATTTGGGGCGCGAGTTTCCGGCCGCCGGCTTGGTGCCTGTCGATCCTTCTGGCGGTTTTCTGGCAGGTGATGCGTTCTCTTGACCGCGGCGGGGTGCTCCTGGTTCGAGCAACCGTTCTGATGGTTGTTCTGGTTCTGTTACCAGGGATCGTTTACCGGCTGAAGAACTACGCCGAGGCGAAGCGTGCGGTTGCGGCGATGTGGGCGTTTGGCGAACTCGAATTCGACCATATCTCAGACATGCTGTCGGCGCGCCTGTTGATCAGGGCTGACGTGGAGGATTCCGGGCCGTACATCGAAGTGTTGCAGGGGCAGATCGGCGACTCGCTGGCGGAGTCGGAGCGGGAGGTAGTGACGGTAATCGAGCAGATAGAGAGCCTGATTGAGCGGGCAAACCGGGTTCGGGAACGCCTGGCCCATTCCGTAGAAAGCGGCAAAAGCCTTACCGCGGATACGCGGGAGCGGGTGAACAGGAACAAGGAGTTGATTACCGCGATCCGGATGCAATTGGAGACGCAGTTAGAGGAAACGCGAGCGAATTCTGAGCGGGTCCGGCATATGTTGCTGGCGGTGATCTCCGAGGTGGAGTCGAGTTACGCGGAGACGGTGGAGCGGCTTTCCGCGGCGCTAGGCCATATCCAGTTTCAGGATGTGATGCGGCAGCGGTTGGGGCACGTGCAGGAAGCACTGGGAGAGATGGGCGAGCACCTGCTGGAGTTGAATGCAATACCGGAATCTCCCGACACGGAGCGCATCCGGCAATCATCATCTGCTTCTCAAGCGCAGCGGCGCCCGCTACTATGTCGAGATCAAAGATGGGCCTCTGGTTTCGCGGCATCGCCCGTCTGTCGATGTGCTTTTTCGTTCCGCCGCACGTTACGCGGGACAGAATGCGTTCGGCGTCATCCTCACCGGCATGGGGGACGACGGCGCGCACGGATGCTGGAAATGAAGCAGGCGGGCGCCTACACCATCGCGCAGGATGAAGCGACTTGCGTGGTCTTCGGCATGCCCAAGGAAGCCATCAAATTGGGGGCCGTTGATAAGGTGCTGCCGCTGCACGCAGTGGGGCTGTTCTTGCCTGTACGCGGTGACATTTGGGGCAGGAACTCGGTTCACGCTCTTCCTGTGTGCGATCCTAGTCGGAGGTCAAAGTGCCGCGCGGCGGCCCCGTTCCGACTGATTGATGCCGAACAGACGCCAGCTCACTGGGTCACGATTGCCGTCATCGAGCGGCGCCTCGAAATAAACACCGAGACAGATGGGACTCCCGCCGTAGTGGCCGCAAGTACTAAATCGCAGCGCGCTATCGTGCGCAGGAGCCGGACCCGCGGATTTGTGCTTTAATGGGCGGGTTGTTGAGGGAGCAGAATCTTGTCGAATCACGCGCAAGCAAAGATGCCGCGGCGCCTTACGAGGCGCAGGATCATTCAGGGAACGGCGGGGCTGGGAATCGTGCTAATGCTGGACAAAACAGGCGTTGCAATGAGCGCCAAAGAGGGTGGCGCGATTTCGCTGGATTTAGGCGGCGACATGTGGACCATGCGCGAGGCAGATAAACAAACGCCGATTCCAGCATCGATTCCCGGTAGCACTTACACGACTCTGCTGGCAGCGGGGGTAATCCCCGATCCATTCTATGGAAAAAACAATGACAAGGTGCAATGGGTAGCGGAGAAGGCGTGGAGCTTCGAGCGAAGCTTTCATGTCTCCGATTCACTGTACGAAAAACGGAACATAGAGCTGGTGTGCCACGGACTGGATACGCTTGCCACAATCGAGCTGAATGGCCAAAACATCGGCCGCAGCAACAACATGTTCCGGAGATGGAGCTTCGATCTAAAGCGTCATCTGCGCAAAGGAACGAATCAACTGCGAATTCGATTGGACCCGCTGGCTGCTTATGTTGAGAAACAGCGGACCGCCTATCAGCAGCAGTTCGGGATCAACCTACCCAATCCACGCTCTTGGGTTCGCAAGGGGCCTTACATGTGGGGTTGGGACTGGTGCCGACCTATTCTTACCCAGGGCATCTGGAAGAAGATTGAGGTTCTAGGCTACGACCTTCGCATTACGGATGTGGGGATCTTTCAGCAGCACCGGGGGGACGGATCTGTCGTGCTGGAGGTCCACGCAGTGCTGAGCGGGCCGCCATCCGGATGTCGCCTGGATGCGGAGATCGCGCTGGCCGGAGAGGTAATTGCAAATGCCGTTGGCGCGGCCGCCGATGGCGAGACCATTCTTCATGCCGCCATTCCCAAGCCGCGGCTATGGTGGCCAAACGGGATGGGCGACCAGCCGCTTTATACCGTAAACGTAACTTTGACCAATGCGGACGGGATCAGCCTGGATTCGATGGCTCGCCGAATCGGCCTTCGGACCATTGAAGTGGTTCCGCCGAGCGGTGACAAGGCGCTTCATCTGCGGGTGAACGGCGTGCCGGTGTTTGTCAAGGGAGCGGACTGGATTCCCGCCGATAACATGCCCACGCGAGTTAATCCGGAGATTTTGCGCTGGTATATGTCAAAGGCGGCGGAGTGCAATTTCAATTTCATCCGGTTATGGGGCGGCGGCTATTACGAAGAGGATGAACTGTTCGATTTGTGCGACGAATTGGGGCTGATGCTTCAGTTCGAGTTCAAGTTTGCCAACGCGAGTTATCCCGTCCGTGACGAATCGTGGATGGACAATCTGCGCGAGGAGATTGAGCAGCAGACGCGCAGATGCCGGAACCATCCTTCGATTGTGATTTGGAGCGGGAACAACGAAATCGAGTACTTCGAAGGCTATAACGAGCTATTCAAGGACTTCATCGGCGGTATTGTGAATCGGCTTGCGCCGGGCGCGTTTTATGAGGTGGGCAGCGGCGCACACGGCAGTGGAGATATTCACACCTGGGGCGTG
>CAWBIG010000252.1:0-3049 GCA_963788435.1 uncultured Acidobacteriota bacterium
AAGGCTATGAAAAGCCATGGACGAACTGCAAAAAACAGTCGTCCAGCCGAAGAAGGACGCGCTCGATAAATTGCAGGCCACCATCCAGGCGAACACCGACAAGTTGCGCAAGAACTCGCTCACCATGAGCCTGGACGCGCAGAAGAAACTGCAGGCCGACATCGACGCCGATACCAAGACCTTCAACCGCAGCCGGGAGGACGCCGATTCCGACGTCCAGGAGCAGGAAGGCAAGATCATGCAGGAACTGGGGACCAAGATGATGACGATCCTCCAGAAATACGCGACAGACAACGGGTTCGCGGTGATCCTGGATGTGAGCAACCAGCAGACGCCAGTGCTATGGGCCGCCTCGGAGGTGAATATCACCAACGATATCGTCAAGCTGTACGACGAGAAATATCCGCTCAGCGCGGTGACTGCTCCCGCGGCGCCAGCGGCAGCGTGCGATGGTCTCGCTCCAGAGGCCGGTTACATCTTCACCCCAGAGAGCGCCGGCGATAAATCCTTCGTTGGACTTGCCGGCGCCGTTGGCGATTTCGCCGATGTGAGGTGCGTGGCAGGCAGCGCAGCCGCGTCCAAAGTTCAAATGCGCGCCCATGACATCGCGGGAGAAGCTAGCCCGCTGGGCAAAGGCACAGGCTGACCACAGAATTGTGAGAGTACACCAAGCGATCGGCTTCATGAGGTTGCCCATGCACTTGGCCCATCGGCGTGGTTTGGATTGGCTTCAACAACTGTCCCGATCGCGGTCAGAGGCAGCATGGAAGATTGGGCGGTTCCTGTGACCAAAGAGACACCGGCGTCGTGCCGCTCCGCGAGAGCGTGTTGTGGCCGGAATTGGCAGCACCACCTCCGCTTGCAGAGCATGCTTCGGTGAGCACGGGAGACATCCCCAGCCTGACACCTCAACTGATTTATTAATAAACACTTAGATAGACAACCGGGATTTCTCCTGGCTCCGCCCGTGTGCCGCGGCGGCCTAAATTGCGCAAGCGAAAATTCACGGAAATGGGGGCACGCCTAGCCCACCGGTAGGCTCCTAGGCCGTTGCTTATGATGTGTTCTATATCACCGTCAGCGGATCCCTTTACACGATCTAATATCCCTGCGAGATAACCTCCCCGCGCTCCTCCGGGGCCGCAAAACGGCAGAACGAACGCAGCGCGCGAGGCATTCCGCAGAGGTCGCATGAGACTGATCTCACACAACTTGAGGTTCGGGTTATGGCGCAGGAAGCAGCGCTCGCGGCGGCTCTGGCTCTGCATGGCCGTGCTCGCGCTCGGCGCCACGCGCGGCTTTGCGTCCGTCCATCCCGTGCCCCTCGACAAGAACACAGATGCGGCCAAGTGCCTCGAGTGCCACGACGATAAGGCCAAAGGCAAATCGGTGCACACGGCCATGGGCACCGGCTGCCTGAGCTGCCATGAGGTTCGGGTAAACAAGGACGTAACTCGCGTCAAGCTGATCACCGCTACTGCGAGCGAAATGTGCTTCACCTGTCATGAGGACAAGAAGCCCGCCAACATCAAGGGCACGGTACATCCGCCGGCGGTTCGCGATTGCCTCACGTGCCACGATCCGCATTCAAGCGATAACAAGAACCAGTTGCTGAAACCGACCTCCGGCGACAAGGATCAGAACCTTTGCCTGAGCTGTCACAAGACGGGGCTCGACGTGCCGGAAAAGGGCAGCCTGCATGCGGCCGTTGCCATGGGATGCGACACGTGTCACGTCATCCACAAAACCGGCGCGGAGCCGGCCGAAGAGAATCGCTTCCATCTTTCCAAGCCGGCTCCCGCGCTTTGCCTGGATTGCCACGATGCCAAGGATGCCGATCTGCAGAAGGCGCATAACAACCAGCCATTCGCGACCGCAAACTGCGTGGAGTGCCACGATCCGCACCAGTCGGATTCGCCCAAGCTGATGGTGAAATTCCAGCATGTACCATTCCAGGGCAACGGTTGCGATACCTGCCACGCCCCGGCCAAGGATGGAAAGGTGGTGCTGGCCCAAACCGATGTCAAAGCCCTCTGCGTCACCTGCCACGATGACAAGGCGAAGCTGATTGACACCGCCAAAGTGCCTCATCCGGGCGCCGGCGGCGACTGTACCGATTGCCACAGCCCGCATGCCAGCCGCTATCCCGGCCTGCCCAAGAGCGATCCGGTCAGCATTTGCACGGGATGCCACAGCGACATCGCCGATTTGGCTAAGAAGCCAGTACACCACCAGCCGGCATTCGGGCAGGGTTGCGCCACCTGCCACACACCGCATGGCGGCGACATCGATCACCTCTTGCGCGCCAGCGGAAACGCTCTCTGCCTGGAGTGCCACGGGCCGGACGCGGTTCCGCAAAAAGACGAGGCAGACCACCTGTTGACGATCTTCAATGGCCAGGTGAAGCTGCCCGACGATTACTACCAGAAGAACAAGGTTCCCGTTCTCCCGTTGAAGTACGGATTGGGCCACCCGGTGGAGTATCACCCTGTCGCCGATGTGATGGATCCGGCCAACCAGGGCAAGGTGTTGACCAAGCTAAGCTGCCTCACATGCCATCAGCCGCATGCATCGCTTCAACCCGATTTGTTGATCAAGGACCAGGCAAACAATATGGCGTTCTGCGATAACTGCCATAAGAACCGGCTGAATATGAGGCAAACGGTTTCCCCAGGCAATTAAGGAGGTCGGAGATGAATTCCCTGTCTTTCAACTCGGCTGGCGTACGCAAGCGGCAGGCCTGCATATTCGCGATCGCGCTTTGCCTGGTTGTGGCTTTACCGGTGCACGCTGCAAAGAAGGACAAGAAGAAGAGTGACACCACGGCGCCGGCGGCGGGGCCGCGGAAGTTTCCCTTCGACCCCAAAAAACTCGCCTGGCCCACCCGCCGAATATAGCGCGGGTGCGCTGGCTGGATTATTTTGCGGGCATGAAGGTGGACTACACCCCAGCTCCCACCACCAAGCCGAAGGCAAGCTGGATGGATCGGCTTGCGGGCAGCCAGCCGGAGGGCGAGAAGGTAAACGTAAAGACATTTCCGTTCCAGATG
>CAWBIG010000253.1:0-40205 GCA_963788435.1 uncultured Acidobacteriota bacterium
GGATACGCCGCCACAATGTGCTGCATCAGGGTGTCGAGATCCTGGGCTGCCTGGCCGCGGCTCACGCCGGTCCGTAATCTCCCGATTACGTTCAGCCAGACCGCACCACCACCACTGCGATGCGTCATCCGCCACACATTCGTCCCGAGCGGATTCAGCGTTATCCACAGATCGTCACGCAGTCCGGGCATTGCTCCCACAAATCCCTGCGGTGCCACACCGATCACCGTTACAGGATGCCGGGCGATCTCGATCGACTTGCCCACAATTGCCGGGTCTGCGGCATAGCGCATCTTCCAAAGCGAGTAACCCAGGACCACGTTAGGAACGGCATCGGGACGCGTCTCCTCTTCAGCCACAAAGAATCGTCCCAGCACCGGCTTGATGCCGAGCACATCGAAATAATTCGCCGACACGTTCGCAATGTAGACACGTTCCGGCTGCGCGCCGCCCGTCAGCGTGATCCAATCGTGATGATAGGCAAGTAACCCGGCGAGGGTATGATTCTGCTCGCGCAGATCGCGATAGTCGAGATACGAGAAGGGCGGAGTCGGAGAGAAGTTCCGTTCCCCCCGTTGCAGGCTCACAAGGTCGCCCGTGTCCCGCGCGCCAGGAATCGGACGCAACATTGTGCCGTCGATCCAACTGAATACCGTGCTGTTAGCGCAGATAGCTACTGCCAGCATCGCCGTCGCCGTGATTGAAAAGCCGGGGCTCTTGCGCAGTTGCCGGAACGCGTAACGGACATCCCGGCCTAGTTGTTCAAGCCAGCCTTGGCCCCACATCTGGCGCGTCACATCTTGCACTAGAGGAATATTCCCAAACTCCCGCGACGCCGCTTGCCGCGCGGCCTCTGCCGTCTCGCCTCGCGCCACTCGATCTGCAATCGCCATCTGCAGGTGAGCATCAATCTCTTCCTGCAATTCGCGCTTGCGCCGCTGAAAACCGAAGCTCGGGAACCACCTCATGACTCACTCCCCTCCGGCTTGACGTACATCACCGACCCAATTGCTTCGACAATCCGTTCCCATCGGCCCCGATCCGAGGCCAACTGTTTTTTCCCCTTGGCCGTGATTCGGTAGTATCGGGCTCTTTGCTTACCCTCTGACTGCTTCCATTCAGACTGCACCCAACTTTGACGCTCCAGTCGATGGAGAGCCGGATAGAGTGATCCGGTCTCCACCTGTAGCACGTCTCCTGATCGCAAACGTAATGCCTGGACAATTCCGTATCCGGGCTGCGGTCCCCATTGCAGGGTCTGAAGAATAAGCATGTCGAGTGTTCCCTGCAACAGCTCGATCCGGTTCTTATACTGGTCCTTTTCGCTCATAGATGTAGACACTCTACTCCCAATGGAAGTAGATTGTCTACTTCGTTTTGTATAGGGCACCGAGCAGCCTTGCCCACTCAGGAGATTCAAAAGGACGTCAGTTCTTAGGAAGAGAATTGGTGATTCCGCTTAGTGCAAATCGCCAATGCGCTCAAGGAGCGCTCAGAATCGTGAAGATTGGGCTGATTTCCTGGTTGCGGTTGGATGACCGCGAACCCGGAAGTTACGAAACTTCGGTTACGTTTGCCCCGGCTCCGGCAGAAGCAGGCTGATCGACAACTACTCGCCGTCGCTGCGCTCCTACTGGACAGCCTTCACGCGCATCCGGAGGCGCGATGGGGGCGGTTTGGTGTGGCTCCTTGCCTTGTTGGTGATGGTTTAGGAGAAAAGCAGATTCCCCGCCGGGAATGACAGAAAGGGAAGCAAGAACGACGGCAACGGCAGAGGCAATGTGAACCGGCTGGGGCGGTTTCCCTTCCCACCCTAAGCGCAAAAAACGCGCTTAGGATGGGGCACCCGCATTTGTAGTGGAGCGAGCGAAGAGCGGGTTCCCCGCCGCGGCGGGGAATGACAGAAAGAAAGGTGAGGGCAACAGCAACGGCAAAAGCAGATTCCCTTCGGGAATGACAGAAAGGAATGCAAAGGCAAGAACAAAGGCAAAAGCCGAAGGTGCGCGCTAGTGAAGGAACAGTTGAGGGTCACTTTTTCGCGGCGATTGCGCAGGGACCGGGAAGACGGGACAGAACCTTCTGGCTCAGTTCGATCAGTGCGTCGCTCCGGCTGGCTGCCGGATCGTCATTGCGGGCGACGAGATAGAAGCGCCCCCGGGCGACCTGGATCTCGGCCGAAGCGATGCTCGCCACGCATCCAAGGCCAAGTTCCTTCTCCTCATTGGGACGCCGGTTGCTCTGGTACACATGGGAAGCGGCGGGGGCATCCTTCATCTTGAATAGCTCAGCCACAAAACTCTCTTTACCCCGGCTGTAATGGCGGACATACAACACGGAAAATCCCTGGTCGATGTAGAAATCCGCACCGCCATCCATATAGGTGTAGAGTGTCGCGCCGGTGTAACTCTCCGGCTGATCGACGTCGGCAAACCCGCCCAGCGCCGCGCCCGGCGGCAAGGGACCTGACCCGTGGCAGCCCCAAAGCGCGAACGCAAGCGCGCACGCCGCAACCGAGCGCGTCCACTTCATACGCGGATCTCTACGATCTTGACCGCGTTCAGGTCCGCTTTGCCCAGGCCAAGTGCGGAGGCATGCTTCAGGGCGGGGGCGGCCATGCCGGCCTTGAACGTGTCATCGTGCTGCTCCAACAGGTGAGAGCAATAGGAGTCGATGGCCACCATATCGCCGCCGAGGATGAGCTTGTTGACACCGCGGACGATCTCAGAGCCTCCGCCCAGTGCCGGGCCATTGCGGGTGAGAATGGCGCGGACATCCACCACATTCAACTGCGGCCTGACCGCATCGGCAAAATGGACCAGCTGCTGCTGGAATAGTCCCAGGCGCCCGCCGTCGTCCTTCAGGTGAATCAGCATGCGGTCGTTCATGGCCACGGAGCCGAAATGCAACTTGAGGCAGCAGGAGAAGTTTGCTGCGCCACGATGACGCTTCAGCACCGGCAGGCTGACCACGATGGGCGCATCATTGAGAATGCGGCTAACCGCCACCGGCTTTGCGATGGGCCAATCCGGATTGCGGACAAACACGAATTCGTTCGGATCGGCAAAATCCCGCGTCAGAACCGGCACGCCACCTTGCGTGAGTTTCTCCACCACGCCCAGCTGAAGAAGAAAATGATCGGGAGGCAGGCCCGCGGCCAGGTGGGTGCCGTGGGTATCAAAGAGGCTCGTCTTGGTGATGCCCTCATGCTTCAGCTGGGAAGCCACGGCCAGGATGAATTCCGGATCGGTGGTCACGGGATAGGGCTGCCCCGCAACATAGTTGCCGCGGAAGATGACCTCGCGCCCCATCTTCGTCAGCGGATCGAGCCCGCCGAGGGCTTCAATCCCGGCATGCAGCATTGCGGCCGTGTCTTCGCCTTCCACCACCACCAGCAGGGGCTTGCCGCCGGAGATAAACGGATTGGGCGGCACGGACTTGCAGGCGCGCGTTTTCAGTCCGCAGCCGCTGACAAAACCTGCTGCCGCGGCGGCCAGCGCGCCGGTTCCCACGCGAAGAAAACCGCGGCGATCGAGCTGGTTGGAATCGGACGAGTTGTTCATCATTGGCCTCCCGCCTTGGGCGTTCTATCCAGCCAGCGCCCCGCGATGGCTGCGCCAGCCATCAAAACGAATCCGAAGCCGGCCGCGCCGCCGAGAAAAATCTGGCCTGACACTCGCGAATCGTTCAGCCATAACGCAACCAGCATGGTGGCCAGCAGGCCGGCGACGAAGCCGATGGCGCCCAGCAACGGCGCAGCCACGATAAAGGCGATCCTAGCGCGACGCCGATGAAACGCGAGCGCGCCCATCACGCCGATGACCAGCCCGCCTAAGGGCCACGCCAGCACCGGCGAAAAGAACGACTCCCCAATCCACACCGCGGCCAGGCTCACAACGGCCGCGCCCGCCGCGCCTGCCAGCGCCGCGCCGGGTTGCCGGTTCAACCAGCCCAGCACCAGCGCCACCGCCGCAACTGCGCAAGCCGTGCGCGGAGCCCACGAGCCAAGCAAGCCGCCCGCCATCCAGCCCAGAGCCGAGAAAAGGAAAGCGTAGACGAGTGAGAGCAATAACCGGCGGCCTGGATAAGGCTGCCACGTTTCATCCCCGGAGATTTTGCGAGTAGAGAAGGAACCCCATAAACGCCCCCCAGGAGCGCTCGCGGCGACACTCATACACCCCTCCGATCGGTCGCGCTTTCCGACACCCGATCATACGCCGAGGCTTGCTTCGATGTTCCCTAAGTTTCGATAAATGTTAAGGATATGTGATCTGGATCACGATTGCCGACAACACCGTCAAAGGTGACGATGCGCCTCACTTGCCGTTCGGCGATCGCTAATTCTCCGACGGCTTTTCGACGTGGTCGATGACAAATATGTCGATGGGTCCTTTTGATGGCACGAGTTTGAGTCCGAGCTGCTCTGTGAGCGCAGTGAAGAGCGTTGGCCCGGCGTCAGGCGTGCCCTCCTGGTCATCTGGCGTCCATTTAAGGTCGATGTCGTAATTACCGGCGAGCCCGGTCTTGTCGATCACATTCCGGCCCGCTATGCCCTCGGAGAGGCAGAACGCGAGGCCGGCAATGGGACCACTGCGAACCTTGATCTCTCCGTTGCCCCAGGAGTAATTCCCGCGGGGCCGGTCGCTCGGGGATGTGGGTGTCAGCTTGAATCCGCTCTTGGCGATGACGAGGTTATAGACGGGCCGTTGCCCCGTTTCGGTGCGAGCCCTTAGCTGGAACCGGTCGGCCAAAAGCGCCCTGAGCATCCGCTGCACTTGATTCGACAGCTCCTTTTCGGAAAGCTTCTCCATCGCTTCCGTTGTCGCGTCATCTGCCTTGGCGTCGATATCGAAGTGCGCTGAGTCGCCCCAGCCCGGCATCCCCGGTATCGACGAAGAGAGCCGGATGGAATAAGCAACGAAGAGCAACCTGCGGAGTTGGTAGCAGCGAATCGTAAGTCGGCCGGGCGGCGCATTGAACGACATGACGGCGCAGCCTGATTTGCTCGGCTTTACCGAGACGATTTCATAAGAAGGTGTTTTGGCGGATGGCTCGGGCGCGGCGGTTGACTTGGCTTGCCCGCGCGCTGATACGACCCGGGACCAGCAAAGTATTAGAAAGCACGCGGCGAGTGCCAGGCTTCCGCGTCGATGGATCCCACGAGTGATCATCGTGCAGCAGCATCTTTCCGCAACTGAGAATTCCGATTATGAAGACGCGAATTCTCCGACGGCCGCTCGACGTGGCCGCAGACGATTGCAGCCACCAGGTCGCATCAAGCGTCCTTTCGTCGCTCAAGCGCTCAGACTGCGTCGATTAGAGCGAGTATTCGTGCAGGTGGCCGCTGCGCCCTTACTGGAAGTCCTGGACGTTGAACTTGAGCTTGGTGTCGCCGTCTACAATCCAGAGTTCCGGGTTCTTCTCAAAGTCAACGGTGACCGTCAAACCGCTGTCCAGCTTGCCGGGATAGTAGCCTCCGGCGCTGGCGCCGATTACTTTGAGAATGTGGCCGCCGACCAGGATGGTGGCCGCGGTTTTGGGGCAGTAGTCGTGCGAGCGGCAGGACGAACCAGCACCGTATTCGGTGTGAGTCTCGACGATCTGGCCCTGTTGGGGCAGGTGTTTCGGCTGGGCGAAGGCAGAGGCCGCCGCCAAGAGGGGAAGTAGCATGGCTGCAGGTTTCATGCGCGGAGTCTAGCAATCTTCCCGCAAACCGCTCATAGCACAAAGGTTGCAAACGCCGCACAAAGGTCGCAAACGATCCAAAAACATGCTTTTTACATTACTTTTTTACGTTACTTTGGAGGTCCTGTTCCTGCGCGTCCTCAGGAAAATCGCGAGGTATGCGCGATCTGCACAGGCATGTTTGCAGCCGGCAATGCCATGTTCCCGGATCGGTTCCTGAGCATGCCATCGGCCGCTACTGGATGGTCACCGTCACCGTCGCGGTGTGCGACAAATTCCCCGATTGTCCAGTGACGGTCAGCGTGTAGGGGTGCGACGTGTAGGTGACCCCCGTGCATGCTGAAATGCCCATCGCCATGGCCGCGCTCCAGGCCAGTACCGCCGCCAGCAGCCAGCGCCTGCCCGCCCGGCGCAATCTCCCGGCCAATGGAAGCAGAAGCAATCCCAGCGCCAGCGCCGGCGCATCCCTGCCCGGCCTCTGCTGCTCGCCCCGCTCGAGCGCCGCGATCGAGTGCGGTGTTACCTTGAGCGTCAGATTCGTCGTCGCCGAGTTAGCAGCCACCGCGGTCGGAGTTATGCTCGCCGTTGTTCCAGCCGGCATCCCGGTGACGCTCATGCCCACCGCGTCTGCCAGCTTCGCTCCACCCACCGGCGCCAGCGTGAGTTGGAAAGTAGCCGTGGTCCCCGGATACAACGTCGTCGAATCCGCCCCGGCTCCGCCCGCAACTGTCAGGGTAAAGTCCTCAATGTTCTCCTCGAGGTTCGCGCTGGTCACGGACTTGAAGTTGTTGTCGCCCGAGTACACCGCCGTAATCGCAAGGTCGCCCACAGGCAGCGTCGAGGTGGTCAGCGTCGCCGTTCCTCCGCTCGCCGTTACCGTTCCAATCGCCTTCGTTCCCTCGTAAAACGTTATGGACCCCGTCGGCGTATTGGGCTGCGCCACAAGATTCGCCGTAAACGTGACCGCGTTGGATACAAACACCGGGTTCGCCGACGCCGTTACCTGAATCTGGGGCGTCGCCGGAATCACCGTCAGCGTCACGCTCGCCGTTCCCGCCGTGTAGTCGATGGTGTCCGCCGGCGAAAACGTGGCCGTCAGCGCGTGCTGTCCGGCGGTAAGAACTGTTCCCGCGGCCGGCGTGTAAGCAAAATTTCCCGCCAATGTCGAACTTGCGTTCAGCTGTACCGCGCTCAGCGGAGTTCCATACACGATCGGCGCCGGCGTCCCCCATGTTATCGGCGGCGGCTGCTGGTAAGTCACCAGGTCGGTCGCCGTCACGTTGCTTGAGAACGTCGGGCTCGACACCACCGCCTTAACCAGTCCCGTGGGGCTTGCCAGTCCGTCGCGCGGATACGCGCCCACTGCCAGCGTAAGGCTCACCGCATCGCTCGAGTCGCTTCCAATGCTGGTGGCGCGGGTGCACTTCAGAGTTCCCAGCGCGCAGTTCCAGCCTCCGCTCGCGTCCGCGATATCGGTCGCGGTCACATCCTGCGGCAGCGTAATCGCCAGCACCGCCGAACTGTCCACCTGCGTATCGCTGCTCTTGTTGGTCACGAGGATCGCCAGCGAAACGCCCGTCTCCTTCTGCTTCACGATCAGCGGGCTGGGGTCGAATACGATCTTCAGCGAAGGCACAATCACCGGCTGCTCGAATGTCGACAAGTCGAACAGCGCATATTCCAGCATCTCTTCCTGCGCGCTCATCGGCTTGCCGGTCGGGCATGCGGTGGGAAAAGGCTCCGGTTCAATGGTCTGGTCAATCACGTGATACTCGTTGAACAGCACCCGCCCGCACTGCTTATCCGCCGCCGCGCCCACCGGTGCGTTGAACGTCATCTGCATCACCGGATTGCCGTCGAGTGCGTCGTTCAGATTCAGCCACGCCTGCGTCGGCGCAATCACTCCATCCATATCGTGCCGCAGGGTGCTCACCTGTATCTGGTCTGACGATCCCGGTTCCGTAGCCCCCGCGTTCTTCAGCCATTGCGCCATCGTCGCGGCATCGTCAAAGCCGGTGTTCACCGTTGCTATCCCTGGATCCGGATAGGGATAATCCTCGTCGGGATGCCAGTTCGCCACCGGTGGAAACGGCGAATTGAAGGGCGCGTCCGGGTCCAGCCACACAAAGCTGTAGTGGGTGGTGAATACGCGCCCGCCCGCGTTGGCATAATCCATGATGTTGCTCAGCGCGCTGGTCGTCTTCACAAATTCAGCCCCGTCGTTGCCCTGGCACGGGAACATCACCATGTCGTAGCCGTTCAGCGTCGTCGTATTTCCGGTAAGCGCGGTCTCTGATGGCGTCGCCGGCGTAATGTACTCGCCGGCCGCGCCGCTGCCCTGGTAGAGATGAATCCGCCCTCCGGGATTTACCGCCCCCGCGTCGTCGGTAAACTCCGCGTCGGAGATCCCCATGTCCCGCAGCACGCACTCCACCCCGTCCGCCGTCCCCGTGGCGATCGCGATCAGCGGAATATCCCCTTCCTTATGGCTCGCCGGCATGTGCAGGTTTAGCCCCGTCACCGGCGCCGTTCCCACCTGCACCGCAAATTGCCTGCGCCACTTTCCCGCCTGGATCACCACCGTGTAATCCGTGTTCTCCGGCACCTTCTCCAGCGTGAACGTTCCATCCACCGCCGTCTTGGTGTAGCTGGCCGCGCTGGGAGGATTCTGATAGGTAAGGCACTGCACCCCCGCCGGCAGCGGGGCCACCGCACTGGTGGTCGCGTACACCAGCACCCCCGGCAGCGGCAGCGCGCTGGCCGTGGTTCGCGGATCGTACACCGTCCCGCTGATTGTGGTCGTGGTCTGCGCCCAGCCTGCCGCGCTCATCAGCGCCGCCAGCGCCGCCAGCTTCGCCATCCTCGCCGCGCGCAGTTTCCGCTTGCCGCCCGGCTCCGGCGCCGTCATCCGCAGTTGGGGTATGCGTGGCATAACTCTGCTCAGTCCCACCTTACTCCAGCGCAGTTGTCCAAGGCGGAAATGTACTTCTGACCGTTGGTCTCCGCGCCCGCAGCGCTTGGCGATCTTAACCTCGCTGCCACCCGGCAGTATGCCTTCCTGCTGATTCTAACTTGAACAGCGATTCACCGGCCCTTGTTATGCCGGTCAAGACCGATGCAGTAACCCTGAACCAACAATGTGAACCAACAAACGGGGTACTGTCCATAACCCATTCGGCCCAGCCCCCTGTCGCGCCCCCTCGCGCTCTCCCTTTGAGTGTCATCCGGCCAGCGAGCACGTCTGGCTCGATCTCCTCACCACCTACCTGCCCCGCCGTTACAAGGCCGCCACCGGCCACATTGTCGATAGCCTGCCCTGAGCTTGCCCAAGGGGACCTGCATTTCGGGATGTTGACTCCGAGACGATTGGCCCACTTACGACCGAGAGGGCTGTGCCCCATTCATCGCGCGGCCTCTTGCGCGATGAGTGGGCGGAACTCCGCTGACTCCAGCCGGTCGCCCGGATTCCTGGTTTAGTCATTCCGATTTTGCTTGGAGGATTCGGTCGCTTCCACGCCCTTTGAAACTACCTCGGCAAGATTCGGCGCCCATTGATGCCGGATAGCGAAGCGCGTGTACTTCAGGCAGTAGCAATCCGCAATCTCCACTGCCAGATGCCGCGATATTATCGGACTTCCAATTAGAAAAACCGTACTGTTCCAAAGCAGCATTACCAGCAACGCTCGAATTGCGACTCGCTTGTGCTGAATGCATAGGACAGAGAGCAACAACGTCCCGGCAGAAAGGTAATTCAAGTAGGTTGCATCGGCGATATACACCAGAATAAAGAACAGGGAGCCGGGAAGAACCCATAAAAGAAGCAGCCATTCGAGATCAGATCGAAACCTGCGAAAAGCGAGTGGCACTGCGAGAAAAATCGGCCAGAATGCAGTTAGAAATGGCACCAGAAATCGTGCCACGTTGGCCATGGACTCCCCTGTGATTCCGTGAACAAGAATGGATACGCTCGCGAGGATTCTCGGTGCATAGCCGGCATCAAATCCAGCCATATGATAAGCAAAATACGTGGGGACAAGCCGCATTGCGCAGAGAACAAATGTTGCAACGTATCCGAGAAGCGCCTTTTTCCACGTGCCGAAGAGCAGTGCGGCAGACACGTAGAAAGGAGCCAGGAACGCTCCACCCGAGGGACGAAGGCCCGCACCAAGAGCAAACGCGAAAGATGCCCCCAGTAGAAATGTAAGTTTCCCGGACTCTCTGTACCGTAAAAGCAAATAAAGGCATAGCGCGGGAAAGAGTATTTGCGAAGCGTACGAACTGCGTACTCCTCCTGAAAACCAGAGAAAGAAAATGGAGGCATAAGCCGCGGCTGCCCATCTGGCCAGATCTCGTGCAACAAGAAGTTTGGCCGTGTTGTAGAAAACTACTACCCCGAGAACCGAAAAGAGCCAATTCAAACCCAGCAATCCCCATACGGCGTTGGGAAAGAGACCCGCACAGCGATCGAAGAGCCAATAGCCGGGAGGCTGAATGACCTAAGAATGATCGAGAATTACCTCGACATTAGAGGGACCATCCCCAAAGTAGACAGGCCCGCTGCAGCTTACGCGCGAGATCCAGACCCCAACAGCCAGTATCCAGTTGAAGTGATCAAGGTTCCGCATTCTCGCTTCGGACAAGACAGTCACCCAGAGATTTCCACTGTGGCTCGCCTGGCAGGCCGCTGAAATTCTCCCCCAAGGAAAAGACACTTCACCGCTTGCTGTAAAACTCCTGGGAATCGGAAAAGTGTCAGTTCTTCAGTCGTGCCGCAGTGCCGCAAATAAAGGACTTCTGCTTTAGTCCCGGGGTCTTATGGATCGAACTCAAGAATCACAGGAGCTCTTCACGCCGGAACCGTCAGCTCCAGCGCCTCCCACAACCTCATTACCGGCCCCGCCTGGTTGACGGTGTAAAAATGCAGCCCCGGAGCGCCGTTGCTGAGCAGCGTTTCGCACAACCGCGTGACCACGCTCAGCCCGAAGTCCCGCAGCGCGTCCTTTTGGTCCTTCAACTCCTCCAGGCGCAGGCGCACCCATCGCGGCAGATCGGCGCCGCACCCGGCGCAGAACCGCTGCGTCTTTTCGAAACTCGTAATGGGCATGATGCCGGGATAAACGGGAATGCGGATGCCGGCTTTTTCGCACCGCTCCGCGAAATCGAAGTATGCCTCCGGGTTAAAGAACAGTTGGGTCAGCGCCGCGTCCGCGCCCGCCTCAACCTTGCGCCGGAAATTGTCGAAGTCCGCGCCCGGGCTCTCCGCCTGCGGATGCATTTCGGGATACGCCGCCACTTCAATCTGGAACGCGTCGCCGTGCTCCGCGCGGATAAAGTGGACCAGGTCGCTGGCGTAGTGGAACTCTCCCGGCGCCTCGGCGCTCATCGCCGTCGCCGGCAAATCGCCGCGCAGCGCCACGATGCGCTTCACTCCGGCTTCCCGATACCGCTCAAGGTGCGCCGCCACACCGGCTCGAGTCGAGCCCACGCAGGTCAGGTGCGGTGCTGCTTCGATCCCGCAATGCTTCACCACCGCGAGCATCGTCTCGTAGGTTCCGTCCTGGCCAGAGCCGCCGGCCCCATGCGTCACCGAAAAGAAATCCGGCCGCAACCCCGCCAGTTCGCTCACCACCGAGGGAAACCTGGCAATTCCCTCCGCCGTGCGCGGAGGAAACAGCTCGAAAGAGAACCGAAGGTCGGACATGAGTGCCCATTTCCGGGGAAGCTAAGTGCAGCGCGGCCTGACGGGAAAAACCGCCAGGCCGGAAAGAATGAAAGTTCTAAGTTAAGCGTCCCGCCAATCGGCGGGAAACTGTCACTTCACTCGTTCACTTCTTCACCTACTGATCACTGACCACTGATCACTGACCACTAATACCGATAAAACTCCGGCTTGAACGGCCCCTCCACCGGCACGCCGATGTAGTCCGCCTGGTGCTCGGAGAGCCGGGTCAGCTTCACCCCGATCTTTTCCAGATGCAGCCTGGCCACTTCCTCGTCCAGCTTCTTGGGCAGCGTGTACACGGCCACCTTGTAGGTGTCCTTGTTCTTCCATAGGTCAATCTGCGCCAGCGTCTGGTTGGCAAAGCTGTTTGACATCACGAAGCTCGGATGGCCGGTGGCGCAGCCCAGGTTCACGAGGCGCCCCTCGGCCAGCACGAAGATCTCGTGCCCGTCGGGGAAGTGGTACTTGTCCACCTGCGGCTTGATGTTCAGCTTCTCCACGCCCTTTTCGCCATTCAGCCGGTCCATTTGGATTTCATTGTCGAAATGCCCGATGTTGCACACGATGGCCTGGTTCTTCATCGCCTTCATGTGCTCCAGGGTGATGATGTCCACGTTGCCGGTACAGGTGACGTAGATATCGCCGCGGCCGAGCGTGTCTTCCACGGTGGTCACCTCAAAGCCTTCCATGGCCGCCTGCAGCGCGTTGATGGGATCCACTTCAGTAACGATGACGCGTGCGCCCATGCCCCTCAGCGAGTGCGAGCAGCCCTTGCCCACGTCGCCGTAGCCGCAGATCACCGCGACCTTGCCCGCCATCATCACGTCGGTGGCGCGCTTGATGCCGTCCGCCAGCGACTCCCGGCACCCGTAGAGGTTGTCGAACTTCGACTTGGTCACCGAGTCGTTCACGTTGATGGCGGGAATCAGCAGCTTGCCCTTCTCCATCATTTGATAAAGGCGATGTACGCCGGTGGTCGTCTCCTCGCTGACGCCGCGCCACTCCTTGACTACCTTGTGCCAATGCTGCGGGTTCTCCGCGTGCACGCGCTTGAGCAGGTCCTTGATCACCTGTTCCTCGTGGTTGCCCGAAGGCGTGTCCACCCACCTGTCGCCATCCTCGAGTTCATACCCCTTATGAATAAGGAGGGTGACATCGCCGCCGTCGTCCACCACCAGCTGCGGCCCCAGCCCGCCTTTGTGGTTCAGCGCGGCAAACGTGCACTCCCAGTAGTCCTCGAGGGACTCGCCTTTCCAGGCGAAGACGGGGGTGCTGGTGGCGGCGATGGCGGCGGCGGCGTGGTCCTGGGTGGAGAAGATGTTGCAGGAGGCCCAGCGAACCTCGGCGCCGAGGCTTTTGAGGGTCTCAATGAGGACGGCGGTCTGGATGGTCATGTGCAGGGAGCCGGTGATGCGGACGCCCTTAAGTGGCTTTTCTGCTGCGTACTTATGGCGGATGGCCATGAGGCCGGGCATTTCCTGCTCGGCGATCGAGATCTCCTTGCGGCCCCATTCGGCCAGCGACATGTCGGCTACCTTGTAGTCGGCGGTGGTAATTTCCAGGGTGGTTGCCATCGGCTCAGACTCTCCTTTTTCCCATCGTCATATCTTGATATGTTGATATGTAGCAGATTCTGGGCCGGGAGTCAACTACCGTCGTATCATGATATGTTGATATGTTTTTGGGAGACGAACCATGCCGGACCTTTTAAAGACTTTGCGCGCCGCGGCGGACCCGAACCGGATCCGCATACTTCTTCTGCTGAAGGCCGAGGAGCTTTCTGTAGCCGAGCTGCAGGAGATTCTGACCCTGGGACAGAGCACCATCTCAATGCACCTGCAACAACTGCGGCAGGCGGACGTGGTGGAAGACCGGCGGGCCGGCAAGAGCGTGCTTTACCGGCTGGCGCGGAAACCGGGGGCGCTGCTGGAGAGCCTGCTGGCGCAAGGGGAAAAAGAGATTGAGGAAGCGGGCGCCGACCGGGCGGCGATGCGGCGGGTGGTGAAGAAACGCGAGGAGCGGACGAAGGCGTTTTTCGACTCCATGGCGGGCAAGCTGGGCAAGGACTACGTTCCCGGCAAGACATGGAAGAGCACGGCCGAAGGGCTGCTGCGGATGCTGGCGAAGGGGCTGACGATTGCGGACGTGGGCGCGGGCGACGGCAATTTTGCGCTGTTCCTGGCGCAGCGGGCCAAGCAGGTGATCGCGGTGGACAACTCGGAGAAGATGCTGGAGGTGGGGCGCAAGGAGGCCAAGAAGCGGGGCCTGCAGAAGGTGAGCTTCCGCAAGGGAGATTTTGAGAACCTTCCCATCGACCATAATTCCGTGGATATGGTGGTGTTTTCGCAGTCGCTGCACCACGCGGCGCATCCCGACCGGGCGTTGGGGGAAGCGGCGAAGGTTCTCACGGTGGGCGGGCGCATTGTGATTCTCGACCTGGCGAAGCATCGCTTTGAGGAGGCGCGCGAGTTGTACGCGGACGAGTGGCTGGGATTTGGGGAAGCGGAGCTGGAAGGGATGCTGAAGGAAGCGGGGTTCAAGAACATCGAGATCAGCGTGGTGGACCGCGACGGGGACGCGCCGCAGTTTCAGACGCTGCTGGCGGTTGCCGACAAGGGGTGAGCGAGTCAGCGAGTCGGCGCCCGCCTCGGCGCAAACTCCCCCGGTCCCCAAAGGCGAGGGACCGGGGGCACCCTCAACCTGATGCCCCCTGGGATCGGGGCCACCCGCCACATGCTCAGGAAGTTCGAAGCTCAATCCGAGACTCCCGGAGAACTCGCCGTGAACGAAACAACCCGCTGGATCTCGCCAAGCCTTGAGGCGCGCCTCACCGGCGCAATCTACCTCCTGAGCGGCTGGGCTTTCACCTACGGCGAAAGCTCGGTGCGCCCCAGGCTGATCGTTGCCAACGACCCCGCTGCCACAGCCGCGAACATCCTTTCGCACTTGCCGCAATATCGCGCGGCCCTGGCCACAGACTTAGCCTCGACCGCCCTTTTCCTGATCGTGACATTCCTGCTCTACGACCTGCTGCGCCCGGTGAATCCGGCCGTAGCGCGCATCGCTGCTCCCTTCAGCGTGACGGGCTGCATCCTGCAAAGTGCCCTCTGCTTCTTCCACCTGGCGCCGCTGGTTCTTCTTCAGAACCAAAGCGCCGGATCGGCCTTTGTTCCGGCTCAGTCGCAGGCCCTGGCAATGGCGTCCCTCACGCTCGGCACCCAGGGAATGAACGTCTGCATGATCTTCTTCGGCTTCTTCAACTTATTTACCGGGTATCTCATCTTCCGCTCGACGTTTCTGCCGAGGATCGTCGGCGCGCTGCTCTCGTTCGCGGGCGCATGCTATCTGATCGACTACTTCACTTGGTTTGCCAATCCCGCGCTGGGAGAACGATTGCTGCGGTATCTGATCTGGGAAGGGAGCGCCGGCGAACTTACGCTTGTCTTCTGGCTGCTCATCTTCGGAGCGAACTCGCGGAAGTGGTTCCAGACGGCGGAGGCTCCCGCCCCGATGCGCAATGCGAACCCGGCGTGAGGGCCAGAGTATTTCAGCCTCTCGCTGCTCCAGGATCAGAAAAACACTTGCTCTGCGCGATGAGACTACGCGAATGAATGGGGCACAGTTTGACGGCCAAGAGGCGGGCGTGTGAATCGCGAGGCGAGGTCCGATCGCGTCCCTGCGGGACGCGGGACTCGTTTTCTTTTTTGGGAGTGCGTGTTTCGGCACGACTGAAGTCGTGCCCTGTTACAAAGCGGGGCTGTTGCGGCCTTTTTGGGGACTTGGGCACCCGTCTGGCTTCCTCCCCGGTCGCCAAAGGCGAGGGACCGGGGGCACCCCTCATTCCGTGGCTTGAATAGGGCGGAAGGCGCGGGGGCACCGCTCAGCTTGATAACTCCCCTGAGGCTGGTGCCGCCCGGCGAGGGAGTGCCTTTGTCGAGGCCTCGGATCCGGGTGGTTCACGGAACGGTTCCACAGAAATGGGCTCGTAGCGCACTTCCAGCACCGTCAGGTATTCTGTTCCGCCCGGCGCGTGAAGAACTACGCTGTCACCCGCTGCCGACTTTATCAAGGCGCGCCCCAGAGGGGACACCCAACTGATGTGGTTGCGGTTGAGATCGACCTCGTCGGTGCCTACGATGCTGACCACTCGCTCCGCTCCCGCTGCATTGGCATAGCGCACCGTCGCTCCGAAGAATGCCCTCGCCTCCGCCTGCCGCGATCTCGGAGCTTCAGGGTCCACCACTTCCGCGGCTTCGATCCGCTTGGAGAGAAAGCGAATCCGCCCATCGATCTGCCGCAACCGCCGCTTGCCGTACTGATAGTCGGCGTTTTCACTGCGATCGCCATTGCCGGCCGCCCACGCCACCACCTCCGCCACGGCGGGACGGTCCCTGGTGAGCAAAAACCGGTGCTCCTCTTTGAGGCGCTGGAGCCCGCTGGGCGTTATGTAGTTCTTGCCTCGCGCCGCGGGGTCGTCCGCCTGTGGTTTTCTGGTAGACCGATACTGCATCTCGTAGTCCTCCCGGCACGAATCCAGTAGTTCCTCTGCGGCCCTCACTCATTTTTTCATGTTCACAGACCCTGAAGCCTCGAGAAACTGTCCGGAAACGGACATGGAGCGCCGCTTGCGGACATGGAGCGGAGCTGGCTGCGCTGGCTGGCGCTGGTATCTTGCTGCTCGGAAACGACTTGGAATCGAACGTGCTTTG
Source organism: uncultured Acidobacteriota bacterium (assembly GCA_963788435.1). Classification (GTDB taxonomy): domain Bacteria; phylum Acidobacteriota; class Terriglobia; order Terriglobales; family Acidobacteriaceae; genus Telmatobacter. Next base: position 16,114 of record CAWBIG010000253.1, read on the forward strand.
GCGCACGGCATGCAACTGAGCAGGGCAATACTCTTGTTCCCCAGAGCAAAGACTCCGAAGGAGGCGGTCATGAACGGACTGCTTCAGGATGTTCGCTTTGCCTTGCGGCAACTCCGCAAGACTCCGGGATTCACCTTTACCGCAACGGCAATGCTGGCGGTGGCCATCTGCGCCAACGGCACGGTGTTCAGCTGGATTGACGGGACGATGCTGCACCCGATACCGGGCGCGCGGGATCAGGGTGCGTTGGTGAGCGTGATGCGGGGGCAGTGGAGCATTTCGCCGCCGCCGCCGTTCTCCTACCTGGATTACCGCGATCTGCGGGACCAGAATCACAGCTTCGAGGGGATCCTGGCGTATCACCACGACTGGCTGACGGTGACCAGCGGAGGGGAGCCGGAGCGGATCTATGTGGCCAATGTGACGGCCAACTATTTTGACGTTCTGGGCGTGAAGCCGCTGTTCGGGCGCTTTTTCCGGGCGGAAGAAGAAACGGCCGGACGGAACATCCCTTACGTGGTCCTGAGCTACTCGTATTGGAAGACGCACTATGGGGGCGACCCCGGCGTTGTTGGCAGGCGGATCGAGATCGCGCGCCACCAAGGGACGGTGATTGGAGTGGCGCCGGAAGGGTTCATCGGCGCGATGCCGGGTCTGCGGCAGGATGCGTGGGTAACACTCGATCCTCTGGGAACGGGCGGATGGCGGATCACGCATCGCGGGTCGTACTGGCTGAACGTGGTGGGACGGCTGCGACCGGGAGTGAGCCGGGTCGCGGCGCAGCAGGATCTTGACACCATCATGCGGCGCATTGTGGCGGCTTATCCTAACGAGCACCTGGGAACCAACACCATTACTCTAGACCCGATGTGGAGGTCGCCTTTCGGGGCCAACGGGTACATGGCGCGTTCCCTGCCGATTCTGCTGGCCATTGCGGGCGTGGTGCTGCTGCTGACGTGCGTCAACGTGGCAACGCTGACGCTGGTGCGGTTTGTTGGGCGGCGGCGCGAGATTGCCATTCGCCAGAGTCTGGGCGCGGGGCAGGCGCAACTGATGCGGCAGATGGCGCTGGAGGGGCTGGTTCTTTCCATCGGCGCGGGAACGGTGGCGCTGCTGCTGACGATGTGGACGGCAAAGTCCTTTGCGCGCTTCATTCCACCGAGTGCGAATCCGATCGCTGTGAATGGGTTGGTGGATCCGTGGGTGTTCATCACAATCGTGGTGCTGGCGGTCGTTGCCAGCGTGCTCTGTGGAGCGTTTCCGGCCTGGCGGTCTGCCCAGGTGCCTGCGGTCGAGGCGTTGAAGGAAGAGTCGGCAAACCTCTCCGCCGGATCGCACAACAGGCGCCTGCTGAGCGCACTGGTGGTGGCGCAGGTCGCGATTTCCTTGTCGCTGCTGGTGAGTTCCGGGTTGTTTCTGCGATCGCTGAGGAACATGGCCCATGCGGATCCGGGATTCGAGCAGGATCATGTTCTGACCGCGTCGGTGGGATTGAACATCGTGGGCTACCCGGAAGACCAGGCGGGAGTGATCCGCGACAAGATTCTCAATCGCGTGTCGGCGTTGCCGGCGGTCAAGGTTGCCTCCATCACGGACTGGCTTCCGCTGAGCCTGAGCCGGAAGACGGCGGATGCTTATCCAGAGGGGTATTCGCCGCGCCCGCATGAGTCGCTCGAAGTGGGAAGGGCGGACATTTCGCCGCGGTACTTTGAGACGCTGGGCATTCCCATTGTGGAAGGGCGCGACTTTACGCTGGCCGACAACGACAAGGCGCCGCGAGTGCTGATCATCGACCAGACAACCGCAAACCGCTATTGGCCGGACCAAGATCCTGTGGGAAAGAATCTCCACATATGGAACGGCCTGTTCACGGTGGTGGGGGTGGTGAAGAACACGAAACACGCGATGATCAACGAGCGGCCCGGGCCCATGATCTACATGAGCTATTACCAGAATCCGGATTGGGAATTCATTGTGCAGGTGAAGACGCGGGGCAATCCGGCGGACATGGGTCCGGCGGTGGAGCGCGCGATCCACGAGGTCGACGGACAGCTTCCGGTTTTTGACGTGCGCACCATGCGGGACACGACGGCGATGGCGAGCAGTTTCGCGGTGATTGAAAGCACGTTCGCGGGAATCTTTGCGGTGATCGCGCTGATGCTGGCGGCCACGGGGATCTATGGAGTTGTGGCGTACCGCACCCGGCTGCGCACCCATGAAATTGGCATCCGCGTGGCTCTTGGGGCTTCGCGCGCCGACGTGCTGAAGCTGGTGCTGGCGCAGGGACTTGGGCTGACGGCGATTGGGCTGGCGCTGGGGCTGGCGGCTTCGTTTGGACTCACGCGGTTCATCGCCAGCCTGCTTTACGGGGTGGACGCCAACGATCCCGTGACCGTGACCGGAGTGATGGTGCTGCTGGGAGCGATGGCGCTGCTGGCGTGCTACCTGCCCGCGTATCGGGCGATGCGCGCCGATCCGGTGGCGTCTATACGGGAACAGTAAGATTTCGATGCCCACTCATCGCAAAAAACGCGATGATTGGGGCACAGATTGGGGATCTCGACGCTACTTGCCTGGCCTTCGCGAGGACGCGAGGAACGGCCCCCGGATCGGTATAAAGACGTGGACGCAGTTTTTGCCATTTTCTTTGGCGGCGTACATGGCCTGGTCGGCACATTGCAGCATGGTTTCGGGGTCCGAACTGGCTTCAGGATAAGTGACGACGCCGACGCTGGCGGTGACCGCAGCCAGGGTGTGGCCGATGGCAAACGGGTCAGCGATTGCGAGTACGATTTTCTGCGCGATCGCAGCTGCTTCCTCGGGGTTGCGCAGGTCGGGGAGCAGGACGATGAATTCGTCGCCGCCGACGCGGGCGACGGCATCGGTGAGGCGGACGCACAGGCGCAGGCGGCCCGCTGCTTCGCGCAAAAGTTTGTCGCCGGCCTGATGTCCCAGCTCATCGTTTACCGCCTTGAAGCCATCCAGATCGACCATGAGCATTCCGAGGCGGTTTCCGTTTTGCGCGGCGCGTTCGAAGGCCGACTGGAGGCGGTCATTGAGGTGGAGGCGATTGGGGAGGCCGGTCAGGGCGTCGTGTTCGGAGAGATGGCGAAGGCGCTCCTCGCTGAGGCGAAGCTCGCGGGTGCGCTGCTTGACGCTGTGGCGGAGGACAGCGATCCAGGCACAGGCGATGAGGACGAGCAGGCAGATGGCGGCAAAGCACTCGAGCGCGTGGGTGGAGTTCCACCAGGAGGGGGCGCGAAGGACGGCTACATCGCCGGGGGAACGCAGCAGGAGTTTAAGGGACTCGGGGCGGATGCTGCCGTCGCCCATTTCGGTGCTTTTGGTATTCACCAGCACACTGGAGACGCCGGTGATGCGCAGGACGCTTCCTTCTTTCCAGGGCAGTTTCTGTGCGGAGTCAGAATTGGGAGGCAGCACGGCGGGAAAGAGCACGCCATGGCTGCGCAGCAGGAGGGTGGGGACGTCGGAGGCGGGGTCGCGTCCGATGAATTCGGCGTCGATTTGGACCAGCCTGCCATCGAGGTCGCCGAGGATGGCCTGGGCGGCGGTGACGACGGCGGGTTGGGGCAGCGCGGCGGGTCCCCTGGTGGGACGAAACACTACGTCTTCAATGCTCGGCTTGAACAGGTTGGCGACGGGAAAGCCGGCTACATCGACAAAGGAGCCGACCGGCGCGGGGATGGACTGCGAGGTGTTCATGCAAACCCCATCCGCGAGTTCCTGAATGCAGAGCATGCGTCCCGGCCAGTCCAGAGTGACCCGGCCTTGAACATGGACGCGACGGATCAACTCGGGGTCGGGCGAATAGCGGAACAGGTCGGAGATGGGAACCGCAGGTTGGGCGAAGGGATCCGGTGGGGCCTGCTGCACTACGCGGATCTGGCCGAGGGAGGGGAAGTACAATCGCACGCCGACCATCTGGCGCCGGTTGTTGAAGTCGGCGGCGACATTGGCGCGGATGCGCACCAGGGAGTCGACCAGGGCGTCGTAGTCCGCGTGGCGATCGCGCAAGGAGATTGCTTCCAGCGACCCGCCCTCGGCGGCGATATCGAGGACGACATTGTCCGACTCCAGATGCGCGAAGCGGACGCGGCCTTCGAGCTCGACCCATTGGCAATCGAGCGCGCCGGTGAGCATCTGGGTCAAGGAAACCCGGCGGGGATTTGCGGGCAGGCTGGAGTGGCCGACGATGCGCACCTGGCTGGCTTCGACGATGGGCGCAAATTTGCCGGCCCCGGTCACTCCCGCGATCTCGACGGTGTCGCCGGCGCGCAGGGGTAGAACTGGCGGGACAGGAGCGTAGACGAAGAGGCAGCCGGAGCGATCGCAGACGAATAGTGCGCCGTGTTTCACGTAGGCATAGGGATCGTAATAGGTGACGACGGCGTGGAGGTGGACGGGATAACGGTGGGCGGCTTGGGCGAGGGGAAGGTTATGCACTTCTCGCGTGGTGGGGATGACCAGCAGGGGCGCGTGGGAACGAGAGGGGCTTTGCGCGGCGGCCGCAAGGCAGGAAGCAGCCAGAGCGACAACGGTCACGACCAGACCGCGGGTTTGCATCCCAATCCCTCCCCGAAGGCCGATATCTTCGGCTCCAACAAGCGCATCGCGCCGGCCTGCCGCAAAGTGCGGGCATGCCGGAGTTCGATCTCCACATTTCTCTCATCGGCAATCTGGGTCCGGAAGTTGAGCCAGAAGAAGCGCCAGCGAGCCAGCAGATCAGCGAGTCGGCCAGTGAGCGGCATGCAAGAGAGGATTGTTTCGTGCTCGAATGTCGTGCCCCAATCCGGGACATGGCGAACCCGTGCGGCCTACAATCACGGGTTGGCAGAAATGCCGCGGAAGGGGCTTTATTTATGAACGTCCTTTGTCGAGCCTGGATGAGGCGAGCAGTTTCAATGGCACGGACTTCGATATTTGGTCTGGCGGTGGGGGCTGCGGTTTTGGCCGCGCACGGGCAAGCAGCGGCAGTGCAGCAAGGCGCGGCATTCGGGCCGGATAATCCCTTTTACGCGCCCAGCACGCTGCCGTTTCACGCACCGCTGTTCGACAAGATCAAGGACAGTGACTATCAGGCGGCGATGGATGCGGGGATGGCCGAGCAGCGCAATGAAGTGGAGGCGATTGCCGAAAACCCCGCGCCGCCGACGTTTGAGAACACGCTGGTGGCGCTGGAGAAATCGGGCCGGCTGCTGGACCGGGTGATGGAAGTGTTCAACTGCGTGACCAGCGCCAATACCGACGATGCGCTCCAGAAAGTGCAGGAGTACGAGGCGCCGCGGCTGGCGGCCAATCAGGACGCGATTTATCTGAACCCGGAGCTGTTTGCGCGGATCAAGGCGATCAACGACAAGCGCGCCAGTTTGCATCTGGATGCCGAGTCGCTGCGGCTGCTGGAGTGGGATTACAAGGAGTTTGTGCACGCCGGCGCCAATCTGTCGCCGGCCGACAAGGAGAAGCTGAAAAAAATCAACGAGGAAGACTCGACGCTGGAGAACGCATTCCAGACCAAGCTGCTGGCGGCGGCGAAGGCCGGCGCGTATTCGACCGATGACGCCGGCGCGCTGGCGGGGCTGAGCGCGGAGCGGCTGGCATCGGCGGAGCAGGCGGCGGAGGGCCGCAAGCAGAAAGGATGGCTGCTGCCGCTCCAGAACACGACGCAACAGCCGGAGTTCCAGAACTTGACCGACCACGCTACGCGGCAGGCGATTTTTGAAAATTCATGGAATCGTGCCGAGCGCGGGGACGCCAACGACACCCGCGTAACGATTGCGAGGCTGGCGCAACTGCGCGCAGAGAAGGCGGCGCTGCTCGGCTTCCCGAATTATGCGGCCTGGACGCTGACCGACCAGATGGCCAAAACGCCCCAGGCTGCCATCGGTTTTGTAAACGCACTGGCGCCGGCCGCGACGGCCAAGGCGGCGAGCGAGGCGAAGGATATTCAGGCGCTGATTGACGAGCAGCACGGAGGATTTCAGCTGGAGCCGTGGGACTGGGAGTTCTACCAGGAGCAGGTGCGCAAGGCTCGCTACGACCTGGACGAGAACGAGATCAAGCCGTACTTTGAGCTGAACAACGTGCTGGAGAATGGGGTGTTCTACGCGGCGAACCAGTTGTACGGGGTCACATTCAAGGAGCGGCACGACCTGCCCGTGTACCAGGCGGACGTGCGCGTGTTCGAAGTTTCGGACGCGGACGGGAAGCCGCTGGCGCTTTTCTATTGCGACTACTTCAAGCGCGACAACAAGAACGGCGGCGCGTGGATGGACAACCTGGTGCAGGAGTCCAAGCTGCTGGGCACGCTGCCGGTGGTTTATAACGTGGCCAATTTTGAGAAGCCCGCACCGGGCGAGCCGGCGCTGCTGACGTTCGGCGACGTGACCACGATGTTTCACGAGTTCGGCCACGCTTTGAACGGAATGTTTGCCGATACCGAGTATGCCAGCCTGAGCGGAGCACAGACCGCGCGCGACTTTGTGGAGTTTCCCTCGCAGTTCAACGAACACTGGGCCAGTTACCCGGCGGTGTTTGCGCACTACGCGCGCCATTACAAAACCGGGGCGCCGATGCCCGCCGAACTGGTGGCAAAGATCAAGAGATCGCAGACATTCAACCAGGGTTATATGCTCACAGAGATTCTGGCTGCCGCGATGCTCGACCTGGACTGGCATGCGCTGCCGGCGGGCGCGCCGCTTCAGGATCCGGACTCATTCGAGAAACAAGCTTTGAGTAAGTCGCACCTATGGATCGGCTATGTCCCTCCGCGTTACCGGTCGAGTTACTTCCTGCATATCTGGGCCAATGGCTACGCGGCCGGTTACTACGCGTATCTCTGGACCGAAATGCTGGACGATGCGGCGTATCAGTGGTTTGAAGACAACGGCGGCATGACCCGCGCCAACGGCGACCGGCTTCGGAAGATGGTGCTTTCCCGCGGCAACACCGAGGACCTGGAGCAGATGTACGACACTTGGCTGGGCGCCAAGCCGACCATCGAGCCGATGCTGAAGTTTCGCGGGCTGGCGGACGAGAGTGTGCAATAGAAGCGGGCTGCTCCTTTCCCGCTCATCGCGATAAAACTGCGATGAACGGGGCACAGCACCCGCAGGGACGGAGTTAGCGGAGTTAGCGAAAAAGCTACTTGAGTTTTGCTGCTGGCCGGTATACCTTGCTTACACATTCCTGGAGCAGGGAGGCACGTTATGGGCATTCCACTTGACAACGGCAAGGCGGCTTTCTACGGCCAGTTTGTGGCCGCGGCCTACGACATGTACGCGGGGAACGATGACGACCTGCGTCCGGCCCCCAAGAACATTCCCGCGGGCTGGGAACTATCGGCCTGGGTCGTGATGTCGGATTTCCTGTGCCAGCTTGAAGACCCCAAGTTTTACGGCATTGTTGTGCACGAGACCGCGAACCCCGACAATCGGATCATTGGTATCCGTGGGACCGAGGGGATTGTGGAGTGGGTTGACGACGCCGCTTCGATCGCAATGGTGCCGTTTCGGCAGGTGCCCTCCGCTGGGCGCGTGGCCTACGGGTTCGACAAAATCTACTCCACGATGAAAGTGTTGCCGGTACCGCGCACGGCGGCGGGTTTGGCTGCGGCTCCGGAAGCCGAGCTGACTGGTTCCTTTGGCGACCAGCTTGAGCAACTTGCGCAGCGGCGCGAGGCGGAGCGCGGCGTGGAGCGTAGTTTCGCCCCGGGACGAAGCCGCCGCGACCGGCCCACGGTGGTCACCGGCCACAGCCTGGGATCGGCGTTGACCACGTTGTTTGTGATGGAGAACAGCATCAAGGGCAAGTTCGACATTTCGCTTATCAGCACGCTGGCCTCGCCTAGGGTGGGCAACATGGAGTTCAAGCAGGTCTTCGGCGGCCTGACGCTCACTTCCTGGCGGGTCTACAACATTCGCGACGTGGTCCCCAAGGTGCCTCCATCGATTCCCTTCATCCTGGATTACGAGCACGTGGATGTGGCCTACAGCTTCGACTCCTGGGTGTTCGCGAAGAAGAATCTCGGCTGCTATCACAGCATCGACACGTATCTGCACTGGCTTGATAACAGCTTGCCGCTCGCGCCGGAATGCGTCTAGCCTGAATCGAGATAGAACAGAACGAGGCGCGCAAACAACTCGCCGGTTGGGCGCAATCCAATACGTTTTAGTACGATCTGCTGCGCAATTATCGATGAAGAGCAAAAGCGATTTATATCAGGGGGTTAACTCCCAAGGTGCCGATCTGTGGGCGGTGCGCCGAATGGTGCCCGGCGCGCTCTAAACTTCGTCAAGAAGCATGGGCCCAGGCGCAGCTGGGGAGAGGCTGCGGTACTTGTTCACGAACGAGGTGATCGTATTTTCAACCCATTGACCGTGCTACTGATGTCTCTTTTTACGTTGCTGCCACTGTCGCCGCACACGCAAGCATTCATCGTCAGTTCGGGAACATCGTTTCCGGATGCAAGATCAGGATTTGTGCGGACGGCCATGTCGTTCTCACTCAAATCTCCGGCATTTGGCAATGGCAGCCAGATATCCCCACGCTACACCTGCGCGGGAGAGGACGTGTCGCCGGCGCTGACCTGGAGCGGAGCACCCGCGGCGGCGCGCACGTTGGCGCTGATCGCAGACGACCCGGATGCCCCGCGCGCTACCTTCACGCACTGGCTGATTTGGAACCTTCCCGCCGGGCGAACGGAGTTGGGCGAGGGAGTTCCCACCCGCCACACGTTTGACAACGGTGCGCGGCAAGGCACGAACGACTTTGGCCGCATCGGGTACAGGGGTCCATGCCCACCGCATGGCCGGCCGCACCGCTATTTCTTCCGCATCTATGCGCTGGATACCGCGTTGAGCCTGGAGGCGGGCGCAAGCCGCCAGGATTTGGAGCGAGCGATGAAGGGGCACGTCCTGGCAAAGGCGGAGTGGGTGGGGATCTTTGGGCGGTGATAGAGACAGGGACCAAGGGAACGAGGGACCAAGAGATGAAGAGACCGAAAGGCCCTTTGCGTTCGCTCAGGGCAGGCTGCGGGACAAGGGACTGACGGACTGAGAGCGCAGCAAGCGTTCGACGCGGCGGACGGCCGCGGGGGATTCAGGCGCTGCTGCTTCTGAGCTATTCCCTGCTGGGTTCTCCCAACTCCCGCAGCAAGCCGCGATGTCCCCTGATGGCGAAGCGGCGCTGCGCATAGGGCCAGGAGTCGCCGTGGGGAAGTTGCGGCATGCGCAGGATACGCAGCACCATGACCGCGCAAACCGCTGCCGCCGAAAGCAGAACCAGCACGAAGATCGTCAAGAAACTGCTCATCGCTCCCTTTCTTCCCGCAAAAAGATTGCCAGACTCACGATTCTTTGCGCGGGTCCTTACGCCGAGGGTGGCAAAAACAAATCCCCTCCGAGGGGTCCTATCGCCCTGGCTCAAGCCTGCGGTCGGCCCACTGCGGCAAACCTCACCTCGGCGGATGCCATCCCACCGAAAACCAGAGCCAATGCGGCGATCGCCACGATCTCAAGAATCCAACGACTCGCCGTTTATTGCACCAATCCAGTGTCTGAATTGTAGGTCTCTTTCGAATTGCCGCGGCGTGGAAAACCCGTCCCTAATTGAACTTCCGCACCCCGAGGCGGGATACTGACCTTGGAGGCGCTTTACCATGGGCGAACACATTTCACTGCGGGCGGCCGACGGCCAGGAACTCGACGCGTACGCGGCCCATCCCGATCGGGAACCGATCGCCGGACTGGTGGTCGTCCAGGAGATCTTCGGCGTCAACGCGCACATCCGGCGGGTCACCGATGGCTGGGCCAAGGACGATTTCCTGGTGGTGGCGCCGGCGCTGTTTGACCGCATTGAGCCCAATGTGGAGCTGGGCTACGAAGGCGCCGACCTGCAGCGCGCCATGAGCTTTATCCCGCGGCTCAACGTGGAAAACTCAGTGTTGGACGTGCGCGCGGCAATGGATTACGTGGCCAAGGCTACGGGCAAGAAGGTGGGCGTGGTGGGATTTTGCTTCGGCGGAACGCTGGCGTGGCTGGCGGCTACGCGCATGCCGGTGCAGGTAGCCGTGGGATACTACGGCGGGCGCATCAGCCAATACGCCGAGGAGCAACCGCATTGCCCCGTCATGCTCCACTTCGGCCGGCACGACGCGCACATTCCCGCCGAGGAGGTGGAGAAGGTGCACCGCGCGCACCCCGAGGTTGAAATCCATTGGTACGAGGCAGGCCACGGCTTCAACTGTGACGCGCGGGCAAGCTACAACGCCGAAGCGGCGGCTTCAGCGCGCGACCGCTCGCTGCGGTTCCTGAAAGAACACCTGGTTTGAGAGAGCAGGGAACAGGGAAGGTCTCGCTGGCAGATGGCGGGATTGTGCGAACAAATCAGCCCCGCCCGTTGCGCGCGTATGGCCGTCATTCTATTTGAGATCTCCATTTTAATTCTTCACCACGGTCAGCCAATCCCGGCCACGCAGTGTAGTTCCTGATCCCTTTTCCCTTCTCCCTGCTTTTCTGATGTCCTGCTTTTCCACTTTCATCGCCACCAACTTCTCTGTCATACTTGACTGTGCCCACCAGGTACGCCCAATCCCAACATTCCAGCGAAGAGGTTGCACCCATGTCAGCAAAGTATGTCTTTGTGACGGGCGGAGTTGTGTCCAGTCTCGGCAAAGGTCTTGCCGCCGCATCCATCGGCTGCCTTCTTGAGAGCCGCGGCCTGCGCGTCAACATGATGAAGTTCGACCCTTATCTCAATGTCGATCCGGGGACCATGTCGCCGTTCCAGCATGGCGAGGTTTTCGTTACCGACGATGGCGCGGAAACCGATCTGGATCTGGGCCACTACGAGCGCTTCACGCACGCGCCGCTCTCGCGCGACAACAATTGGACCACGGGCCGGATCTACGAGCAGATCATTCTGAAGGAACGGCGCGGCGATTACCTGGGCAAGACCGTGCAGGTGATCCCCCACGTCACCAACGAAATCAAGAACGCCATGCGCAAGGTTTCGTCGAATGGAGCCGACGTGACCATCGTGGAGATTGGCGGGACGGTGGGCGACATTGAGTCGCTGCCGTTCCTGGAGGCGATCCGGCAGATGCGGCAGGAACTGGGCCGTGAGAACACCGTTTTCATCCACCTCACGCTGGTTCCCTGGATTGCCGCGGCGCAGGAGCTCAAGACCAAGCCCACGCAGCATTCGGTGAAGGAGCTGCTTTCCATCGGCATCCAGGCGGACGTCCTGTTATGCCGCTCCGAGCGCCCGTTGAGCCGGGAGATGAAGCAAAAGATCGCCACCTTCTGCAACGTGGAAGAGAAGGCGGTGATTGGCGCGACCACCGTGCCCACCATTTACCAGGTCCCGCTGAACTTTGCCGACGAGGGGCTCGACGGGCTCATCCTCAAATATCTGCACAAGGAAGCGCCGGAGGCCGATCTGGCGCGGTGGCGCGACCTGGTGGACCGCTGGTATCACCCCAAGAGTGACGTGTCCATCGCCATCGTGGGCAAGTATGTGGAGTACGAGGACAGTTACAAGTCGCTAAAGGAGGCGCTGACCCACGGAGCGGTTTCGCAGCACCTGAAGCTGAACGTGACCTGGATCGAAGCCGAGGGGTTGGAGTCAGAGGGGCCGGACGACCGGCGCTACGAGGCGCAGTTGGATGGCTTTGACGGGATCCTGGTGCCGGGCGGGTTCGGCAAGCGCGGCATTGAAGGGATGTTGAACGCCATTCGTTACGCGCGGGAGAAAAGGGTGCCGTATTTCGGCATCTGTCTGGGGATGCAGACGGCGTGCATCGAGTACGCGCGCAACGTGTGCGGGCTCAAAGACGCCAATTCGAGCGAGTTCGATCCGGCCGCGCAGCACCGCGTGATTTACAAGCTGCGCGAACTGCTGGGCGTTGAGGAGATGGGCGGGACGATGCGGCTGGGGGCGTGGACCTGCGTGCTGCAGCCGGATTCGCTGGCCAGCCGCGCCTACGGGGGCTCGACCGAGATCAGCGAGCGCCACCGGCACCGCTACGAGTTCAACCGCGAGTACGAAGCGCTTTTGACCGGCGGCGGCCTGGCCATCAGCGGCACCACACCGGACCAGACTTACGTGGAGATTGTGGAGATCCCCGGGCATCCATACTTTCTCGGCTGCCAGTTCCACCCCGAGTTCAAGTCGAAGCCGCTGGAGCCGCACCCGCTGTTCCGGGAGTTCATCACGGCCAGCTACCGGAACCGGCTGGAGCGCGGCGAGGAAGCTCCGAGGATTACATCAGAGACCGCGGCCTGAGTGGGATGGAGTTCGCGTTGAATTACGCGCAACACGACTACCCGCATAGAGCCACATCCCTGCTCCTGCAATCCAGCACTTACTCGGGCACCTACCGGAGGTGCATAGCACTGGTGTAACAAAAGGACCTTGCAATTCAAAGCTTGCGGGATAAACTCATCGTAGCGATCGGATTCGCTTTCCCCACCCAAGTCAAGCTTCGATTCCGTTCGAGTGTCCGCGGACTTGAGTGTCTGGCCGGTTCGCTGGAGGGGGATGGACAACATCCACAAAGGCACTGGCGGCAGGTTGGCGCCGGCCGCGCGGCTCGGTTTGAACGAGTCAGAGGCCGAAACGGCGGAGACTGTCCGTGAGGTGCCAGGAGCCAAGCCGGCCGCGCCTGCATACGTGCCACAGTTCAAAGTTGGCGACCTGATCGACAACCGCTTCGCGGTGGTTCGATTCCTGGCGCGCGGAGGGATGGGCGAAGTTTATGAGGTGGAGGATCGGCACCTGCGCGGGACTCACGTGGCGCTCAAGACGATTCTCTCCCAATATGCGGCTGACCCAATCATGCGCGAGCGATTCGAGCGGGAAGTTCTGAGTGCTCGCGGAGTGGTTCACCCGAATCTTTGTCCGATGTACGATCTTGGGCACTGGAAGCGGCCGGAGGGGCAACTCACCTACCTGACCATGAAGCTGCTGCCGGGTGAGAGCCTGGCGGCGAGGCTTTCCCGCGACGGTCCGCTGCCTGACGAAGAGGCGCATTGCGTTCTGCGGCAGGTGGGAGCAGGAATTGCGGCCGCGCACGATGCGGGTATTCTGCATCGGGATATCAAGACCGCGAACATCATGGTGCGGGGCTCAGGCGAACAGGTGCTTGCCTGGGTGACGGACTTTGGCCTGGCGCGGGCCGCATTGACCGACGACACCGCGCTCACCGCGAATGGGGTAGCCGGGACGCCCGGTTTCATGGCCCCGGAACTTTTTTATGGAAGTGCGCCGACCGAGGCCAGTGACGTGTATGCGCTGGGGGTGGTCGCATACGCGATGTTAGCGGGCCGCTTGCCCCACCTTTCCGTGCCGCGCGGGAAGATTGCCCAAGGGTCGCTCAAAGCCGGGGAGGTTCCCGAGCCATGGCGGCGGTTTGTGGAAGGATGCCTCAAGCCCGCGGTGGAAGAGCGATTCCGGAGCGTCCGCCAGGCGATGCAGGCGATGCCCGCGCAGGCCGCGCATGGGGAAGCTCGCGCACCAGTCGGGCGGCGTATCTCGCGCAGGAAGATGCTTGTGCTTGGGGCGGGTGCAAGCGCGGGCGCGGCGATGGGAACGTGGCTGGAATGGGGACGAATCGTAAACGTCATGGTCCCACTGCCCTCCACGCGATTTGTTGCGCTGTTGGCGCTGCCGTTGGATGGTCCGCCGGCGCTGCTGGCCACGGTAATGGATTCGATCGGGCAGCGGCTTTCGCGGGCCGAGGCGTACGTGAAGAACCTGCTGGTCATCACTCCCGGCGATCGTCCGCAGCCCTCGGGGGCGATCGACTCGCTGGGCGCGGTCCAGAGCACGCTGGGCGCAAACCTGGTGCTGACGGCGTCGCTCAATCAAACTGCGTCCGCGGCCAGGCTCAATCTGCGCCTGCTGGATGCGCGCTCCCAGCGTGTGCTGCGCAGAGGCACGGTGGAATGCGCATTGGACTCGATCGGCAGCCTTGCGCAGGAGGCCTCACACAAGGCTGCGTCCTGGCTGCAGCTTCCGGGCAGCGATGTGCAGTTAAGCGATCCCGAGGAATTGAGCCGTGTGCCTGCCGATGTATTCCAGGCATACAGTGAAGCCGAACAACTGTTGAATCAACCGAACCATGCCGGGCTGGAAAAGGCGATTGAGAAGTACCAGCAGGCTCTGGACCTGGACCGGCACTTTGCCCTGGCTTACGCCCGGCTTGCGCTTGCCTATATTAGACAGTTCTACGTAAGCAAGGAAACCGCCAACCTGGACCTTGCCGGCAGCAACGCGGCGAGCGCCTTGTTCTACAACCCTCATTCCGCGATGGGGCTGGTGAGCGAGGCGCTTACCCTTGTTTGCCGTGGCAAGGCGGAGGAGGCGCAGGCTTATTTCAAGAAGGCTCAGCAGGCGGACCCGGGAAACCCGGAGATTTTGTATTACAAGGCATGGGCGCTCGGTCACCAGGGGCTTTTGCTGGAGGCGGAGCAGGCCTACCGCGACACTCTTGTGGTGCGGCCGAATTATTGGCCGGCGTACAACAATCTTGGAGTGCTGCTTTCGCGTCAGGCCAAATACGCTGAGGCGGCAAAGGCCTTTGCCGCGGGGGGAGCGGCCGCGCCCAAGGTTGCGCAGCCAATGGCCAACCTGGCCCAGGTTTACCTCGAGATGGGACAACTCGATGACGCCCGGGCCGCATTGAATGAAAGCCTGAGACGCGCGGAAAGCGAAGATGCTTACCTGGCGCTGGGCGACTTGGATTTCATGGCGGGCAAGTACAACGATGCCCTGACCGACTACGGGAATGCGGCCCGGCTCAACCCCAGGAATCACCTGACCCAGCGGAACATGGGCGACTGCTACACGGTGCTCGGTAACGCGGCGATGGCCCGGCAGCGCTATGGGCGGGCCGCGCAGTTGCTGTCCGTGTCGCTGGAAACGAATCCGCGGGACGGATTTGGATGGGCCAACCTGTCCTTCTATGACGCTAAGATCGGCAACCGCCAGGCCGCGGAGACGGACATGGAAAACGCCAAAGCGCATGGAGGAACCGACGTGGCTTCGCGCTTCATGATGGTGCAGGCGCTTGACGTGCTGGGAAGAAAGGCACAGGCGCTCGACCTGCTGTTGTGGTGCATGGACAAGGGGTTGTCACCGGCGGACGTCGACCTGGCCGTGGACCTGAAGGATCTGCGGAACAGTGAGGCGTATCGGGCCAGGCTAAAGCGTTTGAAAGGCAAAGGGACCGCATCGAGCTAAACATTTCTGAATGAAAGGAAGGGGTTGAACCAATGAAAGCTTCAATTCTGTTTGCGCTTCTCTGCGGGTTGATTGCGGGAGTGTTTCTGGGCATCTGGATGGACTGGTCGGTGCCGAAACACCGGCACATTACCTACCAGCTCCAGGAATTCCCACAGGCGAATCTGCAAGTGTATCCCGGGGACCAAATCACCCTGGCGCGAACCGACGGGACCTCCAATGACCTCCAGATGAACTTTGGGGGATTGAGCCCGTGCGTCAATCAACAACCTTCGAACCCGTGCGAAATTGCCGCCGATGTGCTGCCGGGACCTTATAATTTCATCTGCAATTCGGGCTCCAGCAACGGCAATAGCTGCCCGGATCCGGGAATCCAGCCATCGCCGACAGGCCCCGGGCCTCTTCTCAGTCTGGGGAAGGCCGTGTCGATGGATTTTTCACATCTGTTCGGCGCGCGCGAGCACATTCCCGTGAGGTCCGGCAATCCGGCTCAGCCGCAAGGACATTCTCCTTCCGATGAGACTGCGACTACAGCATTTGTGAGCTGCCCGAACGGCACGACCGTGCTGCAGGGTCGGAATCAGCAGCCTCTTACGTCGATCACGACAACGGTAGGCCAGACGGTGTACTGGGCGAGCCCGTTGCCTTTTTCAATGACCACAACCAGTTTCCCGGCCGGCTTTTGTAAAGGGGGCAATCCTGGAGGGAGTAACCTTCACAACGCCAGTTGCGAGGTCACGATGCCCGTACAGAATCTGCAGTATTCTGTGCAGGCGCAACTCCCGGCAACCTGCAACTCTCTGCCCGCAACTCTCACGGCGACCCCAACAACGAAGAAGTAGCGGATCAATCGGCGGCCCTCCCCCAGGGCCGCCGGCGATTGCAATTCACGATGCCATTTATGGCAAATAGAATGCCATTGTGATTCTTGTCACACACCGATGTGATAAGGCGGAATTCCATTGACAACCGTTTTTCATCGAGCCCACGCTTACATCCATTTTCCTGTTAAGGAGGGCCCGCATGACCGCCCATTTTGAATTGCAACCCGTCGAATCCGACCTCCAGCACCTGGCCGACGAATACTGGCAGCAATGCTGCAACCGCGAGCGGCAACTGGAGACCGAAGCATTCGACGCCGGCAAGGCCATCCGCAATGGCGAGTACACGCTGACCAACCTTGAAGCCATTGTGCGCTGGAAGTCGGAGCGCCTGGTGCATTACCTGATCGGGAACGGAAGCCTGCGCATCCGGCGGGCGCTGGAAGTGGCGGCGTTGCCTGAGTCGAGCACGCGGGAAGCCATGATGGCGCTGCTGGAGCTGAAGGGCGTGGATGTGCCCATGGCTTCGGCGATCCTGGCCTGCATCTATCCGGATCGGTACATGGAGCTGGACTACCAGGACCTTGAAGCGCTGGGGCAGGCGCGGCAGGACGTTCGCTTTTACGAAGAGTACCTGGAGTATTGCCGCGGATTGGCGGAGCGCGGGGTGGTGCATCCGCAGGGCGAGCTGCCGGGGCCGACACCGCTCCACACGCTGGACCGGGCCCTGGCACAGTGGGCGAGGAGCCGGGGCTGAGAAGCGGAGTTAGCGGAGCTCAGATCCCACATCTCAAAATCGGGCGTGGTGCACCCCAACGTTTTGGCGGAGCGAGCAATCACACCGCTGCGGGCGTGTGGATGGCGATGCTGATTGCGGGCGTGTGCAGAAGTGTGTTGTGGATCAGGCAGTGGTGCACGGCGTTCTCGACTCCGGCGCGGTCGGCATCGCTCAGGTCGCCGGGAACTGAGACCTCAATGGTGATGGGATCGAGGCGGGCTGGCGCAGAAGCCTTTTCGGCGATGATGCGGACCTCGACGCCCTCGCGCTGGAGGCCCTTCTTTTTGAGGTAACCCACGGCGTAGAAAGCAGCGCAGGAGCCAAGCGATGCCAGGAAAAGCTCGGGAGGGGTCATGCCCTCATCGCGACCGCCGTTGTTGGGGTGCTGATCGCAGATGAGCTTGTGCTGGCGGGCCGCGATCTCAAACTTTACATTTCCGGAATGCCTTACAGTGACTTCGACCATCGTGGGATTCTCCGCCTTTGAGCTTAGAAGCACAGCTGATGGCGGCGCTGTGAGGTCGGACACTGTTAGCGAGCCAGCAAGCCAGCAAGCCAGCAAGTCAGCAGGTCAGCGAGTCAGCAAGTTCGCGTGTCAGCAGCCGGCGATGGGGATGGGAAGCGGCGCCGGTCGGCTAGAATGCCGGATGTGAAGCACTCTTTCGAAATTGGACCGGTGCAGGTGGGCGCGGGCGGGCTGTTTTTGATTGCCGGGCCGTGCGTGATCGAGAGCGAGGCGCATGTGCGCAAGATGGCGGAGGCGATCCAGCGGATCACGTCGGATGTGGGGGTTCCGTACATCTTCAAAGCCAGTTACGACAAGGCGAACCGGACCAGTGTGAAGAGTTTTCGTGGGCCGGGATTGAAGGAAGGGACGGCGATCCTCGGGCGCCTGGCCAGGGATACGGGCCTGCCGGTGCTGACCGACGTGCACGAGCCGGCGCACTGCGACGTGGCGGCGGAGTCGGTGGACGTGCTGCAGGTACCAGCGTTCTTGTGCCGGCAGACGGATTTATTGGTAGCGGCGGGACGAACGGGCCGCGCGGTGAACATCAAGAAGGGTCAGTTTATGGCGCCATGGGACATGACGTACCCGGTGGAGAAGGTGCGGTCAACCGGCAATGAGCGCGTGTTCCTGACCGAGCGCGGCGTAAGCTTCGGCTACAACACGCTGGTGGTGGACTTCCGCGGCCTGCCGGCGATGCGGGAGTTTGCGCCCGTGGTGTTCGACGGGACCCACAGCGTGCAACAGCCGAGCGCGGCCGGCGGGGTGAGCGGGGGCCAGCCGGAGTTCATTCCGGTGCTGGCGCGGGCAGCGGTGGCGGCGGGCGTGGATGGGGTGTTTCTTGAGGTGCACGATGACCCGGCGCAAGCCAGGAGCGACGGGCCGAATGCGCTGCGGCTGGATTTGCTGAAGCCGATGCTGGAGAGATTGCTGGCGATACATAAAGCAGCCGGGAGTTTGTAGCCGGGGCGCTGCAGCCCGCAGCCTTCAGCCGTCAGCTTCCAGCCATCAGCTACGAACGGCCAGAGCCTGTTAGACCAGATTCAGTCAATACAGAACCGCCGGATCGGGATCGATCCGGCGGCGCTTTCTTGAGTCGACGAGCCGTGCTGCTCAGTTTTGCGGGGGCGGGCTGCTCGGAGCGGGCTCGGGCGCGGGTGCACCCTGGACCGGTGGGATCGGAGTGGGCTGCCGGGGCTCAGTGTTCTGCTCCGTTGGATTCTTCTTGCGATCGCTGAGACGGGTTTTCTGGCCGGTAGTGGTGGCAGTCTTCTTTTTCTTTGAACTATCGCCATTCAGCCCCAGCGAACCGGACTGAGTCTGCTGGTCGGCAACTTCAGCAGCGTCAGGCGGGGCCGGCGCCAACGGATCGGTCTTGGCATGAGTGGGCTGGCCCTTCTTTTCCTTCTTCTCCTGCCGCTCCACGCGGACGCGATCGGAGAAACGGGTCTTGTGTTCCGCCGGCGCGGTCTCCTGGGTCAGATCGTTGGGCTGGGCCGCGGTGGCCACCTGGCTGCCGGCGCCGGCATCCTCAGTTGCGGATTGGGGCTCGCCGGGCAGGGTTTTGGTGGGCGCCTGGCCGAAGCGGATTTTCTCCTTCTTCCCCGGCTTCTCGCTCGCCAACTCCTGCTGCTTCTTAGTCTTCGTCTTTTCTGCCGACACTTTCTCGAGCGACGGTACCTCGGTCTTGGAGCGGAAGTGCGGGGTTTCGCGGAAGCGGGTGCGTTCCACCTTCTTCTTTTTCTTGGGCGTTGGCGGAGTGTAGGCGGCGTAGGAGATGGGATTGATGCGCTTGTTGCCGGTGGCCCCGGAGTCGAAGTAGCCGTCCTTCTGGTCGACCTCGATGTAGGCGTCATCGCGCATGGTGTTGAGCTCGTCGCGGATGGCTGGCTCCATCTTGGACTCGTAGTAGTCCTGCTCCACCTGCTGCTCGACTTCCTTGAAAGGCTGGACGCCGGCGGGATTGTGCTGGTTCACTTTGAAGATCACGAATCCCTGGCGGGTGCGGATGGGCTCAGTGACGCCGCCGGTGGGCAAGCTGAAGGTGGCGTCCTCAAAGACCGTGGCGCCGAGCTGGCCGCGGCGGTAGGAGCCCAGGTCGCCGCCCTGCGCGGCTGTCTGGCCGGCGCTGACGGTGCGAGCGAGCTCGGCGAAGTTGGCGCCGGCCTTGAGCTTGGCTTCAACGTCGTTGGCCTTGGCCTCCGCTGCGGCGATCTTGGCGGGATCGTCGCTGTCCGGCGGGGTGGGGATTAGGATTTCGCTCAGCTTGACGGTTTCCGGCTGCTGGTACTGGCTCGTGTGTTCCTGGTAGTACCGCTGGACCTCGCCGGGAGTGAAGTTGATGTGTTGGCCGACCTCCTGGCGCATCACTTCCGTGGTGATGATCTGGTTACGGATATTCTGCTTGAAATCCTCAAACGAAACGCCCTGTTGTTCGGCCGCCTTTTGCAGGTCCTCAAGGGATGCAAGGTTGTATTGCTTGCGGATCTGGTCCAGGCGGTTAATGAGCCCGGTTTCGCCGGTGATGTCAAGTTCCTTGCCTTTGGAGAGCCAGAGCTGCTGGTCGATCATGTTGCGCAGAAGATCCTTGTGGGCCTCTGAGATCTGCTGCATGGTGGATCCATGCTGGCGCAACTCGTCGTCCATGTCCTTCAGGGCGCGATCGTAGTCGGACTTGGTGATGATCTGGTCGTTAACGCGGGCGATGATCTGTTCCACAACCTCGCCGCCGTAAGGGCTGGCAGGCTCAGCAGGATGCGATTGGGCCAGGGAGGGAACTGCAAGCAGCAAAGCGCTGAGCGCAAAAACGACGGGGCTGGAAAGGGATCGCATACTCATAATTTGGCACACTGCAGGCAGCGGTGGGACTGCGCCTGAGGTATAGACGCTATTGTAAATGGCCGGAGAGCAGAGGATTAGCCTGGGGGTGAACCCAGGCTGGCGTTTCGATCTTTTGGTCCTCCCGCAATGCGTACACGGGCCGACCTTGACGGGCGAAGCCCAAACACGAGCGGGGGGAGCAGCATCAGCGCCGGTGCGGTGTGACGAGTTTCTGCGTGGCGAACCGGAGCGAGTTAGACTGGCTGCACCCAGGGGAACCGGGCCCGATTTTCGGGAGAATTCCGATGCGCAAGGTGGTTCTTGCTTTTCTGGCAGGCGGGATGGCGTTGATCCCGGCTTGCAGCCACATCAGCCTCCGCTCAAATCCGACTCCGCCGTCCAGCCCGACTCCAGATCAGCTCGCCGACCAACTGGTCTCGCAAATGACGCTGGATGAAAAGCTTCAGCTAGTTCACGGAGCGCTGACCATTCATAACCCGGTGGGTCCAAACAAGGCGGAAGAATGGGTGCCCGGTATCCAGCGTCTTGGCATTCCGGATCTGCTCTATGCCGACGGCCCGGTTGGAGTCTATGCGACCCTCGGTCCCGCCACCGCCCTTCCGTCTTCTATAGCCAGTGCCGCCAGTTGGGACACCGCGGAGGCGTACAAATACGGCTCGATCATCGGCACGGAGCTGCGGAGTTACGGCATGAACGTGTGGCTGGGCGGCAACGTCAATCTCACCTCGGGCCGTGAACCGCGCGACGGGCGCACCTTCGAAACCGCCGGCGAAGATCCTCTGCTGGCGGGCAGCATCAAGGCGCAACATCTTCTCGCAGTGCAGGATCAGGACCTGATCGGCACGCTGAAACACTACGCGTTCAACGATCAGGAGACGGGCCGTCTCTACGCCAACGCGATCATCGGCGACCGAGCCGCGCGGGAGAGCGATCTGCTGGCCTTCGAAGTTGCTCTCAAAGAGTCGAATGCGCAGTCGGTGATGTGTTCCTACAACCTGATAAACAGCGTCTATGCCTGCCAGAACGACGATCTGCTGAACGGCACCCTGAAAACCGACTGGCAGTTTCCAGGGTTTGTCGCGTCAGATGCATTCGCCACGCAGAGCTCCGTGTCTTCGGCGGTCGCGGGGCTCGATCAGGAGCAGATCGGCGGTTACTTCTTCGGCGGCGTCTGGGGAACAAGCCTGGAGAGCGCCATCAACAGCGGACAGATGCCGCTCTCTCGTCTTGACAACATGGTCCATCGCGTGGTGCGCGCGATGATTGCCGCCGGACCGTACAGCCATCCCGCCGCCATAGGCAAGATTGACGAGACCGGCGATGCGGCGGTCGCGCAGGACATCCTCGAACAGGGCGCGGTGCTACTGAAGAACACGCCCGGCCTGCTTCCGCTCAACGCCGGCAACACTCCCTCGATCGCAATCATCGGCGGGCACGCAGATGTTGGCGTACTCTCCGGCGGCGGCTCGGCGCAAGTGGCGCCGGAGGGAGGCGTGGCGCTCACTCTTCCTCCGGAGTGTCCGCCCACTTCCACGGGCGTCAGCGGGCAGGCGTGCTTGAATTCATCGGAAGTATTTGATCCATCCTCGCCACTGGCTGCGATTCGCGACCGCGCTCCTCAGGCCTCGGTGCAATTCGCCGATGGAACCGACCTGAACGCCGCGGCTGCGCTGGCCAGGTCTTCCACCGTGGCGATTGTTTTTGTGACGCAGTGGACCTCGGAAGGCATGGATCTACCCGGCCTGAACCTACCTGACAACCAGGACGCGTTGGTCAGCGCAGTGACTGCCGCGAATCCCGGCACAGTGATTGTTATCGAGTCCGGCGGCGCCATACTTATGCCGTGGCTCCCCAGCGCCGGTGCGGTCCTCGAAGCATGGTATGCCGGCCAGCGAGGCGCGCAGGCCATCGCCCGAATTCTCTTCGGCGACGTCAACCCATCGGGGAAACTCCCAATTACGTTTCCTGCCAGCGTTGCCGATCTTCCGCGTCCAGTCATCCCGGGTCCGTCCGACGGCAGCTCCACGAGCCCGTTCGAAGTGGACTACTCGATCGAGGGGCTCAATGTCGGCTACAAATGGTTCGACGCAAAAAACATTCAGCCCCTGTTTCCCTTCGGCTTCGGGCTATCCTACACCACCTTCTCCATCTCCCATCCGGCGGTGACGGCCACTACCACAGGCACAGCTCCCGGCTTCGTGTTGGAGTTTGCCATCAAGAACACCGGGACTGTGGCCGGCGCCGAAGTGGCCCAGGTCTATCTCGGGTTCCCGCCGGGAGCAGGTGAGCCGCCCAGGCGGCTGGTAGCGTGGAAGAAGATTCTCCTGGGACCCGGAGCAGAAGAGCAGGAGAGCATCACCGTTTCGGCATCTGATTCCAGCCATCCTTTTTCCTATTGGGACTCAACCTCCGGCGGGTGGCAGATGGCCCCGGGCGCCTACACGGTTTATGTAGGTAACTCTTCGCGAAATCTTGGAGTTGCGGGGACCTTCACCCCGAGCCAGTAAACCGACGGTTGCCGGATTCCCGCTACCGGAGGCGCCCGGAAAGCGTCAAATAACCCAGTGTTATACTTCAGAATAAGGCTGCATTGGCCGGCTGCTCAACCCTCGTGCGGCGCCTCTGCTTCCGGAGGTTCTTTCCGCATATGACTCCCCGCGCCCGCCGCGCTATCTTCACCGTGATTGTCTTTTTCGCCGTCTGCGCCGTTGTGGGCAGCGTTCTCCAGCGCCGGGTCGGGGCGCAGTCCTCTGAGGACGAGAGCCAGCTCCGCGACAGCCTGAAGCAATTCACCAGTGTTTACGCGCTGGTGGAGCAGAACTATGCCGAGCCAATCACCGGCGACAAGGTTGACGGGGCAATCTACGACGGCGCAATCCCGGGAATGCTGCGGACGCTGGATCCGCACTCGAACTTCTACGATCCCAAGGCATACGCCAAGATGCGCGAGGACCAGCGGGGGCATTACTACGGCGTGGGGATGGTGATCCAGGAACAGCGGGATCCGCAGGGACACGACAAGATTTATGTGATCACGCCCTACGAGGGCACGCCGTCCTTCCGGGCCGGAATCCGGCCGGGCGACGTGATTTCAGCGGTGGACGGCAAGCCGGTGGTGCCGGGAACCGAAGACGATGCCAGCCTGAACTCTTCCGACGCAGTGGCCAAGGCGCTGAAAGGGCCGAAGGGAACTCACGTACAGGTGACGATGACGCGGGTCGGCCAGCCAAAGCCGCTGGTGTTCGACCTGGTGCGCGACGAGATTCCGCATCCCTCCGTTGATCTGAAGTATGAGATCCGGCCGGGCGTGGGTTATATTCACCTGACTCAGTTCCAGGAAACGACGGGGCAGGAGGTCGAGGACGCCATCAACAGCTTCGGGCCTCTGAAGGGATTGGTCCTCGACCTGCGAGGCAATCCGGGCGGGCTGCTGAGCCAGGCGGTGGACGTCTGCGACCACCTGTTGAGCAAGGGGCAGACGATCGTGTCGCAGCGCGGGCGCGCGTATCCGGATCAGAATTACGTGGCTACGCACGGCAACGACGGGAAGGATTTCCCGATCGTGGTGCTGGTGAACCGGAATACGGCATCGGCGGCAGAGATTGTAACGGGCGCGTTGCAGGACCATGACCGGGCGCTGGTGGTCGGTTCAACGCTATTTCGTTAGCTGCTTGCGGATCGACCGCAACTCCAATCGGCGCTTCTCCGTGGCCTTGGGATATGCCATCTTCAGGCCCTTCAGCGCATCGAGGACAATACGGGAAACGATCAAGCGGGCATTATCCTTATCGTCGGCGGGCACTACATACCAGGGCGCGTGATGGGTGCTGGTCACGCCCAGGCAAGCCTCGTAGGCCTTCACGTAATCTTTCCAGTATTTCCTCTC
>CAWBIG010000254.1:0-25479 GCA_963788435.1 uncultured Acidobacteriota bacterium
CCTCGGGGGTCAGTCAAAAGCGGCCACTTATGGTCAGTTCAAAACCGGCCACTTTGAAGGGCTGAGACATTAGCTTCGACGGGGGAGAATTTAGCCTCTGTCAGCATGGGCAATGTCTTGAGCAGAGAGAAGCGGGAACAGGTGATAGCGTTGGGGCGGTTGGGTTGGCCCCTTCGGCGGATCGAGGAGGCGACGGGAGTCCGTCGCGAGACGGCGGGCGATTACCTGCGGTCAGCAGGTATCTTGGTTCGCTCGCCGGGGACTTGGGGACCGAAGTCTCTTTCAAAAGCGGCCACTTTAGTGACCACCGGCTTTTGCGGGCCAAAAGCGGCCATAGAGGTGATTACCGGCTCTGAAGGCCTGAATCCGGCCGACAGTTCAAAAGCGGCCATATAAGTGACCACCGGCTTTTTCGCAGGATCCGGGTCTCCGGGGCCGGTTGGCCGGCGTTCGTCTTGCAGCAGTGAAGCCTACCGGGAGTGGATCGAGTTGGAGTTGTCGCGTGGCCGAAACGCGACGGGGATCTTCCAGGACCTGGTTGACCAGCATGGGTTCACGGGCAGCTACGAGAGCGTGAAGCGTTTCGTTCGCAAGCTTCGCGGCCCCGTGCCGGCTGAGGCTCGAGCGATCATCGAAACTCGGCCTGGCGAAGAGTGCCAGGTGGATTACGGCACCGGCCCAATGGTGCGCGATCCGGATACGGGCAAGTACCGGCGGCCGCGGCTGTTCGTACTGACGCTGGGCTGGAGCCGCAAATGTGTTCGACTGCTGGCCTTCCGATCGAGTTCGCGTGTGTGGGCGGAGTTGCATGAGAAGGCTTTTCGCCGGCTGGGCGGCACGACGCGAATCGTGGTTCTGGACAATCTTCGTGAAGGCGTGTTGTCGGCCGACATCTACGATCCGTCCTTGAATCCGTTGTATCGCGATGTGCTGGCGCATTACGGCGTGACGGCGCTGCCTTGCAAGGTGCGCGATCCGGATCGAAAAGGGAAAGTGGAGTCAGGCGTAGCCCATGCGCAGAAGACGCCGCTGAAAGGCAAGAAGTTCGAGAGCCTGGAAGAGGCGCAAGCCTACCTGGATCACTGGGAAGAAAACTGGGCCGACAAGCGTATCCACGGTCGAACCAAGCGGCAGGTGGCAGCGATGTTCGCCGAAGAGAAGCCCTTCCTGCAGGCACTTCCGCTGGAGCCGTTCCGCTACTACCAGTATGGAATGCGCACGGTTCATCTGGATGGTTGCGTCGAGGTTGAAGCGGCCTATTACGGAGCGCCGCCAGGCTGGATCGGCCGTCAGGTGCATGTGCAGTGGGATGCGATGTTCGTGCGTCTGCTTGATCCCCGCACCGGGGAGTTACTGCGCGAGCATCTGAGCAGCAAGCGTGGCGGTCATCGCATCCGCGATGCGGATCGCCCGCGTCGCACACCGCCGAAGCTGCTTCAACTGCTGGCTCGTGCGCACAAAGCGGGATCGAACATCGGCGCCGTCTGCGATGCCATCCATGCTCGCCAGGGTGAACTCGGGATTGCGTCGCATCCAGGGCGTTCTCCAACTGGTCAAGCAATATGGCAGCGTGACTTCAGACGATGCCTGCGCTGCGGCACTTGAGCTGCGTGTTCCCGAGTATCGCTTCGTGCGCCGCTATCTGGAGCGCAGCCTGCAGGCACCGCTTAGTCTGCGGCAAGTCGATCCGCTCATACGCGAACTGAGCCAGTATCGCGACCTGATCCAACAACGCATCAACTTCGAGGAAACCCAAACATGAATCTGATCGAACTCAATCGCTCGCTGGTGCAGCTACGGATGAGCGGCATGGCCGCGGTGATGGAAACGCGCCTTCTGCAGGCGCAGTCGGAGAACATGGTTCCCATCGACCTGGTCTCCACGCTGGTCTCTGATGAGCTGGCCTGCCGCAGCAAGCGGCTGCTGGAGAGACGCCTCAAACAGGCGCAGTTCCGCGACACCGACAAGCGCCTGGACAACTTCAACTTCGAGTTCAACCCGAAGATGAACCGCAACCTGGTCTTCGAGCTGGCCACAGCAGGCTGGATCGGACGACGCGAGGACGCGTTGTTCCTCGGTCCACCTGGAAGCGGGAAAAGTCACTGCGCACAGGCCATCGGACACGCCGTTATCCAGCAAGGCTACCGCGTGTTATATCGCGAGGCGCACACGCTACTAGAAGAACTAGCCGACGCTGCGCTCGATGGCAAGCGCAAGGAGTTTATGGAACTGCTGACCACCGTGCCGCTGTTGATCATCGACGACCTGGGAATGCGCAAGCTGCCGCTGACCGCCGCCGAAGAACTGCTGGAGATCATCATGCGCCGTTATGAACGCGCCAGCACGCTTCTCACATCGAATCGACCTGTTGACGACTGGGGAAAACTGCTTGGCGACAGCGCCGCTGTAACCGCCATGCTGGATCGCTTGCTGCATCACGGACACGTTCTCAAATGCGGCCCGCGCAGCTGGCGCACAAAAACCGGCGGTACGGGAGACGCGCAATGACAAAAGCAAAAACGAAGAGGATGCCGGGCAAAGAACGCCCGGCGGCGTCGCGACTCGTGATCCAGAGGCCTCCCACAACGAAGCTTCACCAAAAGAATCTATGCAGAAACACGAAACCCTCCACCGGCCAGCCCATCGGGCAAACCGCAGAGGGTCTCGATCACCGATTCCTTCGGAGCCAGCCCCGTGTCATCGACCCTGGATCACTCCGCAAGGCGCGACCCCGGCGAAGTGTCTCCCACAATAACATGCAACCAGAACCACTGAAAGCCAAGCATCACTGCTGCATCCGAATCCGCAGCTTGCAAATGCACCCTGCAACAAGGTAAAAACAATCACGTCTCAGGCCATCTAAAGTGGCCGGTTTTAAGGTGACCACAAGTGGCCGGTTTTAAGGTGACCGCCGAGGGAAAACGCTCTCGCCCGCGCGCTGAGTTTGACCTGAGAATGCGGTTTATAGGAGATTCTGGTGTGGTCTCAGGTAAGTCAACGACGAACGTGATGGCATACGGAATCCCTGGAGACAGCGGCAACCGTGATCTTAGGATGGTAGCCCCGAAGGAGGTGCGGGAGCTTGGATTAAAGGTATCGAGCATGAGAATGAACCTGCCGAAGGCGGGTGATCTCGCGCTTCTCGAATGGCCTCAACTCTCCGCTCCAGAGTTCCGACTGACATTGTTTGAGACAGGTTCGAAATTGGCAAAGGGAGCTGCACAGTTGTTTACGGCAGGAGAGAAGTCCGGACAAAAAGCGAGTCGTGCTGCGTGTTGGCTACCAAGTGGCTTCGCGCCAGCATGGTGACACAGCGGTCATTTAAGCCCGGAGAATCACCAACGCCTCAGAACTCGTTGCATTGTTCATATGTAAGCCGAATCGCTGATATGTCTGCAACTCCATGGTTTCAACGTGAGTCCACCCGGAAGCGACCGCCAGATTAGCCAAGTGGGTAGGCGTATCAATGTCGAAACGCTTACCTCCGAGAACTGTGTGATTGCGCCCAACAATCAAGCCAAACGGCGCATTGGGCACCATCAACGACCTAACCCCGGTAAATGCCTTTGCCATCTCTGCGAAATAACGGTAGAGCAATCTAGGGACGCTTTGTCTGCGGAATCCGTCCTTTGATGTTAGTGCCATCTGGAGCGCACGGCAGAACTCGGCTTCGACATCCGGGATGTTTGCCCGATTGGCTTCTAGGGATACAAGAAGGGCGTTCTTTGCTTGCCCCCTGATTTCTCTGCTTCCCGTCAAAGAGGCTTCCAGATTCAGAATCTCATCTGGGCTAGTGAGATTGAGCCATACAAGGCTGAGTCTCTGAGTGTCGATATACGGAAGCGCTGTCGCGTAGGGCGGGCTTGTGAGCGCCGCATCAAACGAGCGAACAGCCTCCGTGGGCGGCATTCTCACATCGTGCAGTGAGGCATCTCCCCGCGATTTTGTCACTCCCAAAACCGCTTGTGCCGACTCCAGCCGCGAAATAAACTGCTCGCTCGCAGTGAGCAACGCATCCACAAACGGGCATTCCGGCAATGCTGTCTTCCGGCGGCGAATTCTCAAGTCGTGCGGGTCTTGTAGTGAATACTCCCGCAGCAAGTTGCTGGCAATTGAAAGGAAGATTTCAGAGCTACCCGCCGCAGTGTCTTCGATTTCTGCCTTGACTGATTCGATGGATTGCAAAATCTCCGGTTCAAACCAAGCCTGCAAATATTGACTGCGGGGATCGCCTGGCAGTTTTCGTCTACGCGGTTTTATTCGCCGGAAGTGGCCTGCCAATCTGTCGTGCACGGCTCTCAACGATGACGCGGGCGTGCCTAATGCGTGGAGTTTTGCGTTAGCGATGTAGACGGCAAGAGGATTGATGTCAAATCCAAATCCCTGTACTCCTTGATGGGCGCATTCAACGAGCGTGGTTCCGCTGCCGCAGAACGGATCAAGCACTCGCTGTCCACGACGCACGCCGAATATGTTGAGTAGTGCTTTGGCAACCTGCGGGTTGAACTTTCCTTTGTATTCGTGCAAACCATGAACGGAGTAGCGCGTTGCCTGCCGGTTCTTTCCAAGAGTTGCTGCCCGCTCAAGGCGGGCTTGCAACGTCTCCTTGTACCCATGCCCGTTGAGGAATCCAGCAAAGTAGGTCAACTGTCGCGCGGGCTTCCAGTCCGCATAGCGGTCTAGTCGGACGCCTTCCTCAGTCGTTTCGGCGCTCTCTGCTTTCAAAAGAGTGGACACTTCTCTGAGCGCCAACTCTCGCTCATATGGATAGTAACGATAATTGTGCCAACTTAGCTGCATCGTTCACCATTCTGTAAGACAAGCACCGTCTCCTTCTTGATGTTCGCGTGAGACAGGTTGAAGGATTTCCGGTTGGGTGACAGCACTCTTTCGGCTGAGAACAGCCGATGGAAACCTGCGGCGCTGGCCGCCGCTTCGATTACTTGCGCGTTGTCCACAATTTCGCCATGAATGCGCGAACGACCGACCACAAAGCAGGCAAATCCACCCGGAACAATGACTGTTCTGAGCAGTTCAAAGAGCTTGGCTGTTTGGCGCGGGAAGTCAGCCGCCGTGTGGCGATTAGTCTTAAAGAAATGAGCACGCGCCCCAATTTCCTTGCTCTTGACCGCAATGGGATCAAACCCAAGCCACCACATGCGGTACTTGTGATAAAGCCAGTATTCGTAAGCGTTCGGATAAGGCGGGGAAGTGATTAGAAGCCCCACGGGGCGAGAAATCGCGTTAGCGCTTACGGACAGAACATCGTCCTCTAAGACAGTTACTGGAGAAAGGCCATAATCCCGTGAGGACAATGCTTCCCCGATGCGGTGCGCTGCGCGCGCAAAGTTGGAAAACACCGCCTCAGTCGTGATCTTCTTGGAAACCGCAGCGTACCGCGTGTCGCTGTCTTGGTTTGAAACGCGAACGATGATGCTTGAGAGGGCAAGCCGAAGGACATCGCTATGGGCTTCCGGTGCAATTGCAATGCCTTCCGTGAGCGCAGCGAGAGCAGATTGAACATGAGGCATGAACCAGTGATCGAGATTCGGAATCTCCGGAATCTTTGGATTGGAAGCCCGTTGCGCATTGAGCAAAGCGAGACTAATCGAGTCGTCCAGCCCTGCTTGTAAGGGCGTGGTTTTGACTCTGCTCATCAGGCACGCGATTGGGTTCAAATCAATGCCGTAGCTCGGGATGCCACGTCGCTGGCATTCCACTAAAGTCGTCCCACTTCCGCAGAACGGATCAAGTACAGCGGTCCCTGTGGGAAGCGGCAAAGTCCTCAACAACGTCCCCGGTATTTCATGAGTTCGCTATTCCGGCGTGGCCCACTTTGATCATCTGATTTGGCCCACCTGGGTAGTGATATTGTGCATCATTCCTCTGGTTTTGGTTTTCGGGTTTGAGAGCTATTTATGCCCGTAGCAGTCGAGGCGGTGGTAATGTGGGAATCGCCGCAGCGATTTCCAAGGGCTGTGGGAAGGGTGGGAAAACAGTTTTATCGTTTTCCCATGCTTTCCACAGGCCGTCATTGTGTGCCGTGCATGTTCGAAAGTTTGAGGGTGCAAGTCCCTTATCCAACCTGGTGGAGGTGAAGGATTAGCGAAGCGCAAGGGCGTCGTCGCGAGGCGGGGTCTGAAGGAAGCGTGGAGCAAAGGCGTGTGCCGATGGACAAAAACCGGATACGAGGCCAGCACTCGCGGGCGAGTTGGCAATGAACAGCGAAGCCCATATCCATCAAGGCGAGTGTCGGTAAATCCGGCGGTAGTGCGCTGAAGACGGTCGAACTTACCACGGGAGGTCTGCTGCATGTCGTGGAAACACGACTGGAGAGGAAGCGATTCTTTTTGAACGTGCAGCAGAAGTCAGCAAAGGGCATAGTAGTCCGGTAAAGCGGACGAAGGCCTGAACGATAGGAGAGGCAAGTACGTGGCACGACTCAAAGGTGCAAAGCGGCAGAATAACCAGCTACAGCTGGCCTTCGAGGAAGCGACGACGAGTGAAGCTCGAAGTCACTCCTCTGAAGGGACCGAAGCATCGGTGGCGGAGTGCAGTGCAGAAAGCCTGGCACCAGATGAGCAGTGGATGGAGAGAATCTGCCAGCGAGAAAACCTCTGGCAGGCACTCAAGCGGTTAAGAAGAAACGGAGGCAGCCCGGGCAACGATGGAATGACGGTTGATGACCTTACGGGCTACTTGAAGCAGCACTGGTTGGAAATCCGGGAACAACTGTTGAGTGGGACCTATCGACCGCAACCGGTACGTCGGGTGGAAATCCCGAAGCCGGACGGAGGGGTGCGAAAACTTGGCGTTCCTACGGTGTTGGATCGAATGATCCAACAGGCAGTGATGCAGGTTTTGCAAGGCAGTTGGGATAACACCTTCTCTGAATCGAGCTATGGGTTCCGTCCCGGACGCTCGGCACATCAGGCAGTGGCGCGTGCCCAGCAACATATTGCTGCGGGGTACCGCTGGGTGGTCGACCTCGATCTGGAAAAGTTCTTTGACCGAGTTAACCACGACCGACTGATGGGGCAGATCGCAGAGCGCGTGCACGATAAGCGCCTCCTGCGACTGATTCGGAGCTGGCTCAAAGCGGGTGTGTTGGAGAATGGACTCGTAGGACCGACGGATGAAGGGACGCCGCAAGGTGGCCCCCTTTCGCCTCTACTATCGAATCTTGTTCTCGATCAACTCGACCGTGAGTTGGAGCGAAGAGGGCATCGCTTCGCTCGGTACGCGGACGATTGCAACATCTATGTCCGAAGCCGGCGAGCAGGCCAACGTCTGATGGGAGGACTCACAAGACTCCTTGAAGGTAAGTTCAAGCTGAAGGTGAACCGGGAGAAAAGTGCTGTGGCACGACCGTGGGAGCGGAAGTTCCTCGGGTTCAGCTTTACAAACGGGAAGCTGCCGAAGCGTAGAATCGCGCCCAAAGCAAAGTCCCGGTTCGAAGCTCGAGTCCGAATCCTAACTCGTCGAACTCGTGGTATTAGCATCGAGACCATGGTTCGCGAGCTAGGCCGCTACCTTCAGGGTTGGCAAGGCTACTTCGGCTTCTGCCAAACCCCGACTGTGCTGGACCGTTTCAATAAGTGGATCCGGCGACGTATACGCTCTGCTGCCTGTAAACAATGGCGGACAGGGAAGACACGGTACGCTCGATTGCGGGAGCTCGGTCTAAGTCATGACCTCGCGGCCCGCACGGCAGGGCATCAGTGGGGTCCTTGGCGGCTCAGCCGCACAGAAGCCCTTTCTTATGCCATGCCCGCCGCTTACTTCGCTCGCTTGGGACTTCCTTCCTTGCGCTGCACACCGGGCGCGTAATCCTACCGAACCGCCGTGTACGGACCCGTACGCACGGTGGTGTGACAGGGAAAGCGAGTGATCGCCTACCTATGTCAATTCCACGGCCTTGTTTTTGGCGCGCGCGCTTTTTCACTCAGCGTTTTTTGCTCCTTTCCAGCGTTCGCCGAAAGCGAAATGACTCGGTTCCGGTATCGATGATGTGAGCTCGATCGGTGATCCGGTCCAGCAGCGCCTTGCAGAGCCGGGGATTCGGAAACACGGTTGTCCATTCGGAGAACGGCAAATTGGTGGTGACTATAATCGCCGCTCGCTCGGCTCTGTCAGAGATCACCTGAAAGAGAAACTCCGCGCCGATGTCGGCCAGCGGAACGTATCCGACCTCATCGAGGACAATCAGTTCGTACTTCTGCCATCTAATCATCAGCTTGCGGACCTGGTTGTTTTGCTTGGCTTCGACGAGTTCGTTAACCAGCGCCGCTGCCGTGGTGAAGCGGACGCGCCGCTTCTGTCGACATGCGGCCAGGCACAGACCTGTGGCGAGGTGAGTCTTTCCAGTGCCGCTGTCGCCGATCAACACGATCGGCTCCTTTCGATCGATATAGCCGCCTTCGGCCAACTCGCGGATGCGGGGCGCCGAAATCTGCTGCGCCTGCGCGAAGTCGAACTCTTCGAGCGTCTTCAAGCGCGGAAGTTGTGCATCGCGAATGCGGTTATCGATGGCGTGCCGATCGCGCTCTTCGGACTCGATGGCCAACAGCGCTTCGAGATATCGAATGTGGCTGTGATCTTCCTTCACTGCCTGTTCGGCAAGTGGCACGAAGTTGGCGGCGACAGTAGGCAGGCGGACCGCTTTGCAGTACTGAAGCACACTGGCGTATTCCAAAGCATGTGTCTGGTTTTTCAATGGATGGCCCCCGTAGTGTTAGCCAGCAACAGGTCGTAGTTATCCATCACCGGCATGGGGCGTTCGAACTGAAGCAGTTCTTCCGCCAAAGCCACTGCATGCTGGCGTCGCTGCTCCGGATCGGGTGTACGCAGCAGATGAATCACCGCGGCTGAATCGCTGATCCCCAGGCGCAACGCCTCTTCGACGGCGACGATGAGCTTGTCCCATCCATCGGTGGAGCCGGCGCGAACTAAGGCAATCATCTCGCGGGTTCCCTTGCCCTTGCCATGACGCTGCTCAAGCTGTTGCCAGATGGCGTCCAGGCAAGCGGGCCAGCGGCCCGCGCGACGCCACTGTTCGAGAGGCGTCGAACCCTTCATGGCTCCCGGCTTCCGTTCCAGCACATCCAGGTAATGTTCCAGATCGAGGATCTGGTGGCCGCGCCCATAGCATCGTGGGTGCCGTGCGGTCACCTTGTTGTCATGCATGATCTCTACTGTTAACGGACCAACCACGGCTGATGCCCGAAGCCCTGGCCAAAGCGGAGTCGAGTACCAGTTGGTCTTGACCTTCACGCGGCCCTTGCCGTCCACAAGCAGCGGATACAGCGACTCATGAATCGGAAAACCTTCTTCAGCCAGCTGCGACAAATGCTCGCGTTCCAGTTCACTGGCCTGACCCACCGTCATCCCTCGGCCAATGATGGTGCGGCTTCGGCTCTCCAGACAGGCATCCAGAATATGTTCGTTCAACGTGTCTAACGCACTGGCCTCCGGCACGGGCACAAGCCAGTTGCGCCGGAACCAGCCCAACTCGCCTTCCACGCCGCCCTTTTCGTTGCCGCTGGCCGGGTTGCAGTACTCGCTCTGATAGCCCCAGTGCGACCGGAACGCTATGATCCGTTCCGTCTCTACACGCTGGTATCCGCGCAGAATCTTCCTCACCACCGAGGTCATGTTGTCGTACCGCAGGGTCTTGAAGACACCTCCAAAGTAGCTGAACGCGTGCTCGTGGGCCTCAAGCAACGCTTGCTGCGTAGCGTGAGGATAGGCTCGATGAAAAGCGTCGCCACTGCCCATGCTGCGCATGGCGAAGAACTGCAGCTTGCGCACTTCGCCGCCCAGTATGGCCGTGCCCTCAAACCAGTCCACCTGAGCTTCCTGGCCCAACGTGTAGCTCTGCGGCACGAACACTTCCCGACCGCTCAGCCCCAGCTCCCGCTTCCGCTGCCGCACATAACGCCGTACTGTCGCTTCTCCGACGGGATGATCCGGGTGCTCGCGGCATAGCCGCACCCAGATCCGATGAGCCGTGTGACGCTGCTTGCGTGGCGCCTGAAGGTCCACGGCCAGCATGCCGTCGATCAGTTCCTTGACCGGACCGAGGCGGGGAGCTTCCTTTACAACCGCTTTTCGCTCGGGAGGGATCGCGTTGCCGATCGCTTGCCGCACCATCCGCCGGTGCACGCCATGCTTCCTGGATAATCCCTGGATCGTCTCTCCGGCCGCATACCCCCGCCGGATCACTTCGAAAAGTTCCACCTTGTGCCTCCTGTCCATCCCCGAATCCTTACATCCGGGCTTGTACAGGTGGGCCAAATTAGATGAGCGAAGTGGGCCAATTTAGATGAGCGAACTCATTTCAGCGACGAATTTCGCCGGATAGGGGTGCAGGCCCTCGATTGCACTATGCGCAATTCGAAGGGGGAAGTCCCAATCGATGGCAGCAAGTCTCTCATGCACCATAGGGACAGATTCATCTTGAATTTCATCGGACGACTCTGCAACCGCCAGACTGGCCTCTTCTTGGTTGAAGAGTGAATATGAATCACACGCCCTATTCATTTCGTTGGTGCCCTTCGCCAAGCGGGGGCTTGGAACAGTTCTCTCTGAGGCCAGTAATGTTCCGCGTCAAGGTGTTCGCGTATCAGGCGCGCGATGAGGGTTGATTTCTTAAATCCACGTTCACGGCAGTAGTTTTCAAATCGCTCCGCCTCTGCGGGGGTGATAAGGACCTGGATGCGTATGGGGTCATTCATTGGAGACTCAAACACACTCGACTCAATCTTCGAGCGCGCATGCATAAAAATCAACACAAATGTGTATTAATGTGCACCTGTTTTCAACAGGCTTGCGAAGCTACTAGCGATCCGCACGCCAGAAGCCCAAAGCAAGGATGTGAGGAAGCCAATGCCAAGCGGGCACTCAATCGCTCAACAGAGTGCTCACTCAGATATCATCCCACCGTTTAGTGGCCCATTCAGCGAGCACAAGTTCACGCGCGTCGATAGAATCGAGGGTCCAGTCCTCCAGCGAGCATATTTCATCGATCATCCGAAGGTGGTGCTGTTCGTAAAGGAGCTTTTTCTCTATGAATGGCCGGGCTTGTGCTCCAGCATTCAGCGGCTGCGGTAAGAGCAGAAGATTCCCGATACGGTGCACATTGGCATTTATGGTTTCAAGATTGAAGGGCTTATCCCCTGTCTTGTCTTTCCACCCTATTGCGAGGCTTTGAGGGAAGATGTGTTCCACTGAGTCAGCCGCGCGCTGTTCCCAGATTCGCGCTCTCTCGTGTTCGTCTATGGTTGCGTGCGGACCTTTCGCGCGTGCCAAAGCCTCCTCATAGTTCCAAAGAACATACCTGCACACCTCAGGCGATACCCAATAAAGATCGGAGCGCAAGAGACCTTGCCCGATAGCGTCTTTGACCGGATACTCGGCCCCAAGCTCTCTTAGAGCGGTCATGATTTGGTTAAAAGACTGATAGTTTGGGTCTCCTTTGACAATACGCGAAGCGAGACGAACGTAATCGCCCACTTTGGTTCTAGAGTCCTTTTGCAGAAGACCGAAAATTCGGAACGTAACCCGTTCCCACTCTTCGAAGAGCTTTTCGCGCTCCTCGATTGAGATGCCGTTCGCTAGAAAGAGGGCTACAGCGAGTACCCGAGCATGCAGTATGTCTGTGACTACACTCCATTGAACATTACGGTAAACTTCGGTAATCAATTCGGCAACGCGCAAGAGACGCATACTCATCTCTTCGGGATGTCTGGGCAAACCGCACGCATCTCTGATGACATCGAGGGAATCGTCTGCCGAGCGCGGTTTCCCCTGTTCGGTGCCGTAGTAAAGCGTAGAAGTGATCCTCAGTACTTCTTCACCTGGTACATCTTCTTCAGCGAGTGTGTCATATATCTTGCCCCAAAGCTTCTGAAGCTCTTCAATCGCGGCTTGGGCAACAATCGTGGAGGCGCTCAGTTCGAAGGCGCGTCCCATTAAAGTGCTCTTGGTTTTGTCAAGCCAGTCCACGGCAAGCCCGCGACTGTTGAGAACTTCGAACAGTGTGTAAACTGCGCGTGCGTCCACCGTATCGAACACCACAAATCCCAAACGGTGAAGAATCAGACGCATCAAGTCTGTCAGAGGTCTGCTTTGCTGCCAAGTCTTGATAAAGTTTGTGCACTCTTGGATTGCCAGCACGAGATTAAGGTCAGACTTCAGCTTTACATCTTTTCTGTCGGTCTTCTTTCCCTCTCGGATGAACGCATTGAATAGGTGGGCATTAACGTTGTTTGTTTGAAGAAGGATCAAAAGGCCGTCACGCTTGACGAGGATGTTTGCAAGTTCCTCTCGCTCCACTCCTTCCGGCAGAGCGAGTTCAATGCACTTAAGAAGGATGATCAATGTTGTCAGTCGTTGCTGGCCATCAACCACATCGTTGACCGTATACTCCGCCGCTCCAATCGCCTTGGTTTCGCCGGTGCGATTGCATACAATAGTCGCCATAAAGTGGTGTTGGTCGGGCGCGCTGGTCGACAGTTTCTTGATATCCGAAAATAGATCGGAGCGTTGTCTGGGCTGCCAGCTATAGAAGCGTTGGTACGCCGGAATTCGGAACACGCGATCAGCGAAGAGCTTCTGGAGGTTTGCGTAGGTAGGCTCAATCATTGCAATGTATGTTACACGATAACGGTTCGTCCGGTGACGCAGCTATGAATTGACTGGAGCGTAGCTGTAGAGCGTCTCACGGCTGATCCTAAGCTCTCTCGCCAACGCCGCCTTTTTGTTATCAGCTGCCACACGTGCGCGAAGCTGCGAGATGTGCTCCGGTTTGCGAAAACACCGTCTGTGACCGCTGGCACAATTGAATTAGCACAATTAGCACAAAGAATCTCACAGCCCCTCTATTAAGCCCCATTGAAGTCAGGTTCTGATACAAGGCTCCTGCTTTTCAAAAACTCAACCTGATAATGCGCACATGCGCAGCCGTTGCGTTGCGCAAAACCGGGCCAACGCGCCCTGGTGCGCGTCCCAATTCTTGAGCGAGGAAAGTCATGGGCCTTTTCATAGAAATTGCTTTCCCGCTTGCGGAGCGCGGCTACGGGGCATTGTGCGCTCAACATCAACCACAAACCAAGAAATGAAGGTAAACGATGCACCACGATACGAGAGACTTCAAGAACCTGCTCATGGCTAAAACAGTGGGCGCGGACTCGCCCACTCAACTGGACTCAGAAGCACTTCACCACGTGGTAGGCAGAAACCACGAAACCCCGATTGCAGCAATGCGGAAGAAAACTGTTTGGGGACGTTGGCACTTGGATGAAGCGAGACACGTACTTCAACTCCACGCGCCCAAAAGCACAAGCCTCATAGCGGAGATTGGCCTCCCAATCTTTCCATATGGCTGTACGGAAGAGGTATTCAATGCGTGGCTCGGTAGTTGGCTTCAGGATGTTCACACCTCGCGGGAAACCTCATACAAGGATGTTTGGGACTTCGTAGACGCGGCTCAAGACATCTATGTTCACCGGAGGCCGAACAATGGCTAGTCTCACGATTGAAGCCCTCAAACTGCAAAAGCGTTGGGTCCTGTGGCGTCTTGAGAAACGCGACGGCAAAGACACAAAGGTCCCATATCAAATCAACGGAGCAAAGGCCGCAAGCAACCGTCCCGAGACATGGGCAACCTACGCTGAAGTCTCTGCCAACACCGTGGACTTCAGCGGGGTTGGTGTTGTGCTCGGTGAAGTGGACGGCATCCATGTGTCCGGCGTGGACATTGATAATTGCTGCGATGCTGTCACCTGCAAATTCACCCCAGAGTCCCGTGAGATTGTCATTGGCCTGGACAGCTATGCGGAGTACAGTCCGTCCGGCACAGGCTGTCACATCCTTGTACTTGGCACACTGCGGGACCGCAAGGGCCTTAAGTTGCCGTTTGCGGGCATTAAAGCGGTTGAACTATACGACCAAGACCGCTACCTCACATTCACCGGACGGCATTTGAAAAAGACGCCCGATGACATCATTGAGCGGGATGATGCACTCAACGCGCTCTATGACCGCGTACAAGCCTCAAAGCCGCACTCCACGGGCTTGACGGTTGCCGTGACCGTCTCAGAGGCAGAGCGGTTGGACCGGCTCATGGCCGGTGACATGAGTCTCCACCATGATGACCACAGCGCGGCAGACTTCGCCTTGTGCTGTCTCTTGGCGAAGAAACACGCTTGCAATGCCTTCAGGATTGATGATGAGTTTCGGAAGTCCGGCCTGTACCGCGACAAGTGGGAACGGGATGGCTACCGGGAGAACACAATCACACGGGCAATCATGGCTGTTGCCAAAGAAGTGCCGATCATCTTTGCGGATGAGGATGCCATTGAAGAGGACGGAGAGACTGAGTTTCTCGTTGAGAGTCTCGAAGGTCCCGGCAATGACGGGTGGTTCCCGAAAGGAGAACTGTCCTTGATTGGCGCTCCGTCCGGTGTGGGGAAG
Source organism: uncultured Acidobacteriota bacterium (assembly GCA_963788435.1). Classification (GTDB taxonomy): domain Bacteria; phylum Acidobacteriota; class Terriglobia; order Terriglobales; family Acidobacteriaceae; genus Telmatobacter. Next base: position 14,476 of record CAWBIG010000254.1, read on the forward strand.
ACCTCATGGGCCATGCCGCTGCTTGAGAAAATCAGGCACTCACAAGACGTGTGGGGCCACAAGGTCAGCAAGCCGCGTGACTACCGCGTTCTGTTGCATGACCGTTCCAAGAAGGCCATGCGCCGTACAGCCAAGTCACTGAATATGAGTGAAGACGCAATGCAGAGGATCATCCGGCTGACAACGGATCAACAGAGGCGGCAGCCCGCAGAGATTCTCCAAGCGTGCATTGATGCTTGCCCTGGTGTTGAGGTCTGGTTCATTGAGGGTCTGGATTTGTGGATTCCCGACATGAACAAGATGAATGTGGTTGCGCCCATAGTGGACAGCCTCCAGCGCATTGCTACACGCTGCAACGTGGCTGTGCTGGCAACAGTGGGCGCACCAAAGCAGAAAGGCAAGGACCGTTACTTTGGGCGCGATGCCCTGTTTGGTAGCGCCGCACTTGCGCGAAAGGTGGAAACTGTTGTTTTGATGTCCTTGCACAATGAAGAGGACCCCAACAGTGCCCGGCGTTGCTGGATTCTGCCGCGTGCGGGCCGTGCGGAGTGCATGTACTTCATATGGCAAAGTGGCGGCCTGGAGATGACCACAAAGCCCGATGAAGCACCGGAGGACAGCGCCTTTGGCCGCATGACCACGGCGGTTCGTGTGGCGTTCAAACCCGGTGAGCCGATTGTGTACCGGCCCGGGTTGGGCGCAGAGGCCACGTTCTACCGCTGGAAGACGTGGGCATTGGCTCGGCACATTCTTGTAAGGAGCAAAGGCCAGCTGTATATGCCAGCGGGGTCAACTCTGACCGATGCGGCCTAGCGGAGTTGGACACGTGTTGATAGTTGATCGGACTCTCAACTCTCAAGGCGTGTCCACTTTTTTGTGCCGTATGCCGTTGATTCTATTAGCAAGGTCACGTGACCCTAGATCATATGTATTGATGGTGGTAGGAGCTATCACCATCAAGCTCTCTCTCGACCAGGGCTATGCCTTGTGACATTACCGGCGGCAACGGGCAACGTGACAGCACGGTGCGCCACTATCCGAATACACGCCAAGTCATTACGAGTGAATGACCTGCACACGTTATCTGGCTGCACCGGTCGCGACCCAAAGCACGCCAGCGCGTTGTAAGTGATTGATTTTATAGGGGGGTGGGGTAAATGTTGACGGTGGTTGCCGTTTAGCCCTCCGCCGCCCACGAATTCACATGAACGGATAATTCTCAAAATGTGGTTAAACTGCCGCATGTTGTCTCATTTGCGCGAATTATTCGTCTGTGTAAATTTGAGGATTGTGGCGCTCTACGGATGAAAGATCAGCAAGATTTTCGCCCACCCCCTGCCCTTTCCCTCGTGCGAGAATGCTATTCGCTATGATGGTGCCAAATGTCCTGATCAACGGGCGTCTCGGAAGCAGACGCCCAATAGGAGCAGAAATATGAACCGAATACTCATCGTGCTTTGGGTTGGGTTCATGTCTTTCAGTTTTACTCCGACTTCTGAAGCGCAGACCATTGCCGAACAGAAGGATGTCGTCGCCTTTCTATTCGGGACTGTCCACCCCCTCGATAAAGATCACCAACCCTTGAAGGCTCCTGATGGGAAACCCCTCTCTGTCGAGGTGCCTCTAGGGACAGCATTTTTTGTCTTCTACCCGGACACACGTGGCGGCCCAAACTACGGTTTTGCATACCTTGTGACGGCGAAGCACGTTCTAAAAGATGCTGACGGGACATTCCTTAGAGAAGTCAAGTTGCGCCTCAATCTTAAGGGTGGTGATGGAGTTTCATTTGTAGAGCACATTCCAGTGCTTGATGGGCAGGGAAAGTTAACTTGGTTTCACGACGACGATGATGCGGTGGATGTGGTAGCTTATCCCCTCCTACCAGATCAGAAGAAGTATCAATTCAGAGCGATTCCGCTTTCAATGTTCGCTACCGATGCAACCTTTCGAGAGAACAACGTGGGTGAAGGAGACGTTTTGTATTTCATCGGACTAATGGCTCAGTACTACGGCACGAATAAGAATTACCCTGTGATTCGACGCGGTGCGTTAGCTATGATGACGGACGAAAAGATCGACACTCCCACTGGACTTCAGAACACGTACATTGGTGAGTTGGCTAGCTGGCCGGGTAATAGCGGCTCACCTGTATTCCTCGATGTGGGCGGACTACGTCATGGCGCATTGATCATGGGTGGCAATACCATTAGTTTTGTCGGTATCCTTTCTGGGAGCTTCTTGAATAAGTTCAGCGCAACGGTTCCCGATACCACAACTTTCATAGCCGGTAGCGATCAAGAGACGGGGATTAGCTTTATCGTTCCGGCTGCCAAGCTAAAAGAAGTGCTAGAATCTGCCCCTGCTCGAACGGATAGAGATGAAGAGTTCTCAGCAAAACCATTGCTCCCCCAGAATTAGCGCCTATTTTGAAAGCAAGCTGGCACGCTCATGCACGGCCTGGAGGTCCGCCGTCCCAGGGTTGGCATAGCGCCGGGTCATCTCCAGCGTGAAGTGTCCAAGCACCTTTTGCAAATGAAACACGGAGCCGCTGCGCAGGAGATGCGAGGTGTGACGGAAGGCGTGGAGCGTCTACGGACTAACGAGATGCCCTGTCATCGCGTTTAGAAGCCCGTAGGCAGGCCGGTGAGGACAGATGCCGGGTAGCCTGCGGGCAGGCTTGAAAGACGAGTAGAATAGCTCTTTCACCCGAAACCGCTGCGGAGAAATGAATTGGCAGAGTCAGTTTGGCAGTTAGCGCAGTCAAGTCTCGCCCAATGGCTATCAGGTATCGCAACGATATTTGCCGTGATTGTCGCGTTGTCCCGAGAATGGTGGGTTAAGTGGTTTCACAAACCGGAACTGACAGCCACTTGCAAGAAAGAAAGCCCGTGGACCACCAAAGTTCCGTTTTTCATTGATGGGGGCAAAACTTGGGCTGGAGAGTCCTATTACATCCGTGCGCAAGTAGAGAACACAGGAAATGTCAGAGCCGAGAAAGTGCAAGTGTACGCGGCAAAACTAGCCAAGCTTGGGCCAGGCGGGAAGTATGCAGAGATTCAAACCTTTCTTCCTCTCAATATGCGATGGGCGAACTTTCCACCCGGACCACAGGGGGCTTTTCTCGATAGCATCTCCCCTGATATGGCCGCATTTTGCGACATTGTCGCTCTCTGTGATCCGGCGGCAAATAAGTTTTGGCCTTTGCCAGCGAATCCGCCAATACCCACAACTCTTGCAGTGTTGCAACTCGAAGCTGACGTTCGCGATAGGGTGTTGGAACCGGGAACATACCGATTGACTCTTAGAATCGCTGCGGCTAACGCAAAGCCGATTGAGAGGACCTTTGAGTTTTCGCACTCAGGTACTTGGGACCCGGACGATGCCTTAATGCGGCAGAATCACTTGACTGTGTCCCTGAAGTAAATAGGCTCTTCATTGGAGACTGCAACCCCCATCCGCCGCGTGGCTGCCACGGCCTCATCTTCAAGTTGCTGCTTCCGGCTGGCCATCTATTTTGTGCTAAATTGTGCTACGGATGCGCCCAACCTGCCTATGCTGCCTATTTAGCCTATTGAGGAATATGTAACTTACAGATTCCATTAAGGCGGGAGGGGTTCGATCCCCACTAGCCGCCCCAGCCCTCCTAAAACACTCACCTATGCGAACGGCTCCACGCGTGCAATGGGGCCAGGATTTTTCCCGTCTCTCCGAGGGAAAACCATTCGGTCACGAACATCCCCTTATCGTTTACCGTGCCTTCTTCCATCCCACTTGTCTCTGGATCATCCTTTGGAAATGTTCTTAAAACGCGCTCTAATAAGAGAGTCCTAGTTTTCCCCTGGGAGAGTCTCTTGATGCTTCTGGCGCGGCGGTGGATGGTGGCGGGTTGCGTGTACGCGGCAGCCGCCGGTTTGATGGGGCAAAGCGCGCCGGCGCCTGCGCCTGGAGCGGAGAAGCCGGCGGTTCCAGCGGCTGCGCAGTCACAGACACAGGTGGGCGCGCAGACATCGCCGGTTGGGGAGGGTTCGACGGCTGTCCTACTGCCGCAAGGCGCCAGCGAAGTTACGACACCTGCGGAGAGTGCATTGCCCAGCCCCGGGGCCGTGTACAAGCAAGCCATGCATCCGCTGGAAGTGGTGAGGGGGTCGCTCGATAACTGGTCGGATTCGGAGCTGGGAGCGCTGGCGGTGGGCATGCATCGCGCGCGGGAAGCGTGCCAGCAGCGGAATGCCGGCGATTACTCTGGCGACGATTTGTACGACCTGGCGCGGCTGTGCTCCTTCGGGCAGGACTGGAACCACGCCAACACGGCGGCGACGCGATACATCGACAGCCATGCGGAGCCGTGGCGGGCGCAGGCGTACGCCCTCAGCATCAACGCCATGGTGCATTTGAACGGCGTGGATACGGCGGTGCAACTGGCCGAGCTGATGCTGCAACGGCTGCCGTACGATGCAGAGGTGGCGTACGCAGTGCGCTACCTGAAGGACTACCTGGAGCAGGCGGGCGACAAGCGGGCGGTGAAGCTGGCCGAGGACGAGCATGCAGCGATTGTGCAGGCGCTCAAGAGCGGCGCGGCGCTGAAGGCCGCGCATGGCGATGCGGTGATGAGCCTGGGGCTGCTTTACGATTCGGCGATGGAGGTGGCGTTCTTTAACAAATTTGCCGGGCGTGAATTGGCGGCGGAGCAGGCGGCGGCCGATTGCGACGATGCGCTCAAGAATGCGGCGATTGCGCCGGAGGATCGGCAGCGGATGGATGCGGTGCGCTTGCAGTTCGGGTTGATCGGCAGGAGTCTGCCGTCGTTCACGGTGACGCGGTCGCTGCAATCGGCGACGGCCAAGCCGGCGATTGATGGAGACCTGGGCGAGGGGACGGTGTTTGTGGTGTTTCCGGAATGGTGCGCGCAATGCCGGGCAATGATGAAGACGATGACGGAGTTTGCGCGAGTGAATGCGTCAACGCCGCTGCGAGCGTATGGACTGATGTTCGCGGAAGAGGGCGAGAACGAGGACAGAGCGGCGCGGCAGGCGATGGACAAAGAGCTTGCAGGGACGCCTACGTTCGCGGTGCCCGCAGAGACGGCGAAGATGCTGGGCGCGTTGGATTTTCCCACGGCAGTGGTGGTCGACGGAGAGGGAACCATCCGGTTCATCGGCATGATTCCAACCGATGCGTTTAGCGGCAACGGTTATATGGAGAAGGTGTTCCTGCGGATGGCGGTGGAAGAGGGCAGAGAGGCGGTGGGCAGGTGAAGTCGTGCAACGGGGGGATGGAGCTATCGATGAAGAACGCTTTTCTTGTCTTCGTAATTCTGTGCGCAGCATTTTCTGCGGAAAGCCAAACCGATCCGAAAGCCGGTGGGGCGGCTCCGAGCGCGGCCGCGGTTTCGTCGCAGAGTGCGCCAGGGGGACAGGGAGGTTCGCTCGCGGAATCGGTGATCAATGCGGCACAGTATCCGTCGATCCAGGCGGCCATCGACGCCATCGCCGCAAGCGGAGGCGAAGTATGGATTCCGTGCGGAACGTACGTGGGGAACATCACGATTACGACCAGCAACCTGTGGCTGCATGGCGCCGGATGGCAGTGCGTGAACCTGGTGCCCGGCACGGATGGAGACATGGTGGTGCTGGACGCGACCAACGCGGGCGCGAACGGCATCAATTTCGATCGCATTGATGGCCTGATGCTTTCCAATCACAAGGGTTGGAACGGTTCGGGCCTGGTGCTGAAGGGCGGGGCCGACCAGCCGAATGACTGGCACAAGTTCGATTCGATGGTGATCGCGGGCTTCTACAACGGGATCGACATTCGCGACCGGGATATCTGGTCGATCTACAGCCAGATTTACGTGGCCAATTCGACCAACAACGGCCTGAACGTGGATAACCCGGCGGCCACTGTGAATCACGACGTGTGGCGCGACGGGCGCATCTCCAATTCGCGCAATTACGGTGTCTACTGGAAGTCGGACCATTCGCTCAGCATCGACTTCGATCACGAAGACATCGAGTACAACGGCGTTTCGGGAGCGCTGAAGGACTGCGCCGGGCTCTACATGATGCAAGTGGGGATGGCCGACATTGAGAACGGCTACTTCGAAGGCAATTGCATGAAGTCGCCCGATGGCATGGGAGCCGATATTCGCCTCAGCGGGATCTACAACGAGGCGATCAACATTACCGGTTCGCTGATCTGGTCGCAAACCGACTATGGGATCCTGAACGACACATTGCTGACGACGGGGAATTACTTTGGCAACTACGTAGCCAACAAGAGGGCGTATCCGATCCTGATTGCGACGAGGCACGAGCTCAGCGCGGTTGAGGTAGGCTGCAACTTTGAAAACGGCGGCACCAACAAGTACGTAACGGACGGGAACGGCAAAGACCACGTGATCGACAGTTGCGCGGGGAAAAGGAACTTGGCCACGATCTCCCCGGTTGAGCGGAACACGATCAGCGTGGCCAATACGAGCTATGCCGAAGTGGGCGCGGGGGGGAACACCATCGACTCGATGACCGGTGGGTACACGGGGCAAATGGAGACGCTGGAAGCCAAAAGCGGCGGATTGACGATCGGGAGCAACGCTGGCTCAGGAAAGGCGAACTCGTTCACTCTGCCGGGTGGGGCGAGCCTGGGAATTCCCGCGGGAGGCGCGGCCAGCTTTGTGCTGGCGGCGGACCATACCTGGCACCTGCTTGCCGGAACTTACGTGACGACTTCATCCACGCAGAAAGCGGGGCAACTGGCGTGCATCAAGTCGGCGGGGCCTCCTGCGGTGCTGGGCACTTGCACGGCGGTGAATGGCGCGATGTGCACGAAGTGCGAATGAATGAGGGTGGATTCTCGACTGCCGCGGGGCCGAAATGCAGTCCCCTTCGGCAAGCACGGGGCAGGCTTTCGACTCGTCTGCTTCGCAGACTTGCTCAGGATGACGGCGATTGTGAAGGTGTGGGCTGCGGTTCCCGGAAATGGCGCCAGATGGTTTCCGCGGTCTTCATTGGGACAACGGCAGCGAGCGATTCAACGGTGGCTTGCTGGACGTCGCGGAGGGAGCCGAAGTGAGTCAGGAGGCGCTGCCTTGTTTGCGCTCCGACGCCGGGGATGTCGAGGAGCTCGGAGCTGCGGTCGCGCATGGCGCGGCGCTGGCGGTGGTAGCCGACAGCGAAGCGGTGGCTCTCGTCGCGGATCATCTGGATGAGATGGAGGACGGGAGAGCGGCGGTCGAGGACGATGGGATCGTCTTCCGCGCCGTAGAGGTAGATGACCTCCTCCTTTTTGGCGATGGCGGCGAGCGGCTGCGAAGTGATGCCGAGGGATTCGAGAGCCTCGGCAGCGGCGTGGAGCTGGCCGAGACCGCCGTCGATGAGGATGAGCGAAGGCATGGTTTTTGGTTCTTTGGAGGGGGCTGTTGCGGTCTCCCCGGTCCCCAAATGCGAGGGACCGGGGGCACCCAATTTCGGGGTAGATTCGACGGCGCCCTCGGGGGCTAAAGCCCCGGACTCATTATTTGCGGTAGTTTCGGCACGACTGAAGTCGTGCCCTGACACGTTTTCCCCTTCCCCAGCGGCATTGGAGTTTTCCAGGATGCGCTTGTAGCGGCGGTGGACCACTTCGCGCATGGAAGCGAAGTCGTCGACGCCGAGCACCGTCATCACCTTGAATTTGCGGTAAGCGGACTTATTCATCTTGCCGTCTTCCCACACCACCAGCGAGGCTACGGTTTCCGCGCCCTGGATGTGGGAGATGTCGAAGCACTCGATGCGGCGGGGAAGGTCGGGGAGCATCAGGGAGTCGGCGAGGGCTTCCTGAATGGCCTTGCGCGAGGGCTCGAGGACGCGGAAGCGCTGGGTGTAAGACTGGCGGGCGTTCTGGCCGGCGAGATCGACGAGAGAACGTTTTTCGCCGCGCTGGGGGATGGCGATTTCGACGCGGCGGCCGGCGCGTTCGGTCAGGAGTGCTGCGAGAGACTCGCGGTCGGGAAAGTCTGCGGGGACGAGGACGGTGCGGGGGACGTAAGGCTGGTCGATGTAGAGCTGCTTGAGGAGGGCGGAGAAGATTGCGCCGGGGTTGAATGCGGGTCCGTCGGCTTCGGTGGTTTCCCAGGTTCCCAGGTTCGCGGTTGGGCCGGCCTCGCGAAATGCAGGTCCTTCGCTTCGCTCAGGATGACGGCCCTGATTTTCGTTTTGCTTCGCTTTGTTGCGCTCGGGATGACGAGCTCCATTTGAGTCGTCGGTCTCGGCGGCGAGGGCGTCCATAAGGTCGGGGAGGTCCTCCCAGAAGAATTCGCGGCGGTCGACGATTTTGCCGTTGCGGATGTGGAACAGGTTGACGGCGAGGGCGCCGGCCTCAAAGTGGTAGCCGAAGACATCGGCGTCATCGTCCTGCTCGACAGTGGCGATGCGCTGCTTCTCCTGGAGCTGGTGCACGGTTGATAGCTGGTCGCGGAGGCGAGCGGCGGCTTCGAACTGCTGGGCTTCGGCGGCGGCCATCATGCGTTGCGTCAGGGTGCGCTCCAGCTCGGCCTGCTTGCCTTCAAGAAAGAGCTGGGCATCGCGGACGGCCTGGCGGTAAGTTTCCGGCGAAGTGAGGCCATCAACGCAAGGGCCGAGGCAGCGGTGAATGTAGTACTCAAGGCAGGCGCGCGGGTGGAAGCGGGCGAGGTCGACCTTGCAGGAGGGCAGCAGGAAGCTGCGATGGATGAGCTCGGCCACGCGGTAGGCCAGATTGCCCGGGAAGTAGGGGCCGTAGTATGCGGAGCCGTCCTTGCGCAGGCGTCGTGTGACGAAGACTTTGGGGAAGCGGTCGGCGAGCGTGAGCTTGACGAAGGGGTAGGTCTTGTCGTCGCGAAGGAGGATGTTGAAGCGGGGCTTGCGCTGCTTGATGAGATTGTTTTCGAGGGCGAGGGCCTCGTGCTCATTGGCGACGAGGATGTAGTCCAGGTCGATGGCCTCGCGCATCAGGGAGCCGGTTTTGGCGTTGGCCTGGTTGGCTTCAAGCAGGTAAGAGCGGACGCGGGAGCGGAGGTTGTTGGCCTTGCCGATGTAGATGACCTCTCCCTCGGCGTTCTTGAAGAGGTAGACGCCGGGCTGGGTGGGAAGCTTGCGGATTTTCTCGTAAAGGTCCATGAGAGGCGCCGCGCCGGAGGCGAATGTCTATTTTAGGCGACAGAATTTAGATGTGCGGGCGCCAGGGACGGACGCGGAGACCCTCGGCGCATAACCATCGTCCGTAAGCGGTACAGTCTGCTCAGCTTGCGCGTTCAGCGGGGCGAGCAACCATTACCGTGGAAGGTAAAGATTACACGGCTCCGGCTTAGGGAATAGGGAGTGGAAAAGCGAGTAAGTGGCTGGATTTATGTGAGTTGCGGTAGGGGTTGCATTTGGAGGGCTGAGTGCATCTTACTAAGCGAAAGAAAGACGTGTCGGCGGAGTGTTCGCTGGCCGAGGAGGACAAGAAAGTGATGAATTCTCGAATCCCAGCATGGTCTGGGCTCTGCGTTGCCGTGATGGTTTTGCTGGGAGTTACGGGTTGTGCGACCAAGAATTACGTGCGCACCCAGACGGCTCCGCTGGTGGACAAGACAAACACGCTGGAAGACAAGACGGCGGAAAACAACCGGAACATCCAGGATGTGGACCAGCGCGCGCAGGCGGGCATCAAGCAGGCGCAGGGTTCGGCGGACCAGGCTACCCAGAACGCGCAGAGCGCGCAGACGGCGGCGGGCAATGCGGAGACGGCGGCGAACGACGCGGTGCACCGCGCGGACACGCTGGATGCGGTGGTGAAAAACCTGGAAAACTATAAGCCCGTGGCCGACGTATCGGTGACATTCGGTTTCGACAAGTCGAAGCTGACCAAGGACGACCAGCAGCAACTGGACCAGTTTGCCTCGCAACTGCAATCGCAGAAGGGCTACATTCTGGAAGTAACGGGCGGGACGGACTCGACCGGTTCCAAGGAGTACAACTACGACCTGAGCAACCGGCGTGCAGACACGGTGGTTCAGTACCTGGCGGCGAAGTACGGCGTGCCGGCGCGGCGGTTTTACCTGATCGGGATCGGCAAGGACCAGGAAGTGGCGCCCAACGACACGGCCGAAGGACGGAAGAAGAATCGCCGAGTCGAAATCAAGATGCTGTCGAACAGCGGCTCAGACAACGGAACCCAGGCGCAAGCGGCGCCGACCGGACAGTGATTGCGGCCATAGTCGAGCGGCGAAAGGAAGGCTCCCGAAACGGGGGCCTTCGCTTTGTGTGCCGAGCATGTTTAACAGCTTTGGGGTGCAAGTCCGCTTCACATCCTGATGGAGGAGAAGTGATAGCGAATCGCCAGGGCATCATCGCGAGGTGATGTCTGAAAGTAGCGTGGAGCAAAGACGCGAGCCGATGGACAAGAACCGGATATGAGGCATACGGCGCCGGACGAGCGGGCAAAGGACCGCGAAGTCCATATCCATCAAGGGTTCTGGTTGTAAATTCGGCGGTTGCGCGTTGAAGGCGGTTGAACTTAGCTCGGGAGGTCTGCTGCATGTCCCGGAACCGGGACTGAGAGTGGAGCGATCCACACTGACCGTGCGGCAGAAGTCAGCAGCGGGCATAGTGTGCGCTGAGCAGCACATTGTTCAGGAGGGTTGAAGTCCCTCTGGCACTCAGATGAGGGGTGCCATATCCAAAAGCGGGGGTAATGCCTCGCTGGCCGCAGGACGAGGTGGTTTTGCGGAGGGCAGGGTGTCCATCGCGAGGTGGAATCCGAAGGGCATGAGGAGAAGTACCGGGCCGTAATCGATGGGGGCTGCCCCGCCGATGAACCGGTCGGCCAAAGGTGGGACAAGGTCGAGCCTGCACTATGGAGGCGAAGGCGTTCTCATTCACCCACCGCACCAAGGTGTTTGCGGACGGCACGGTACGGAAGAACAGTGCGTGACCTCAGGAGGACTGACAGGGTCTCCGGGTGGCACCGGAGTAAGCAGACCTATAAGCGAGAGCGAAATGGCGAGCG
>CAWBIG010000255.1:0-12401 GCA_963788435.1 uncultured Acidobacteriota bacterium
GAATGATCGTCAAGCTCGCCAACATTCTCCGCGCCCTCCTAAAGGAGCACGACAGCTACGTCCCCCTCCGCCAGGAACTCGGCTTCACCGATGACTACCTCGACATCGAAGTTGTCCGCTTCGGCCGAGACAAACTTCGCGTCGAAAAAGACATCGATCCTGCCACCCTCGACATCCTTGTCCCCAGCATCCTTCTCCAGCCGCTCATTGAAAACAGCATCAAGCACGGCCTCGAGCCCCGCATCCATGGCGGAACCATCATCCTCCGCAGCCGCCTGCGCGGCGACCGCGTTTGCATCGAAGTCGTCGACGACGGCGTCGGCATGGTTTCCCAGCCCGCCTCCGCCCTGCGCCGCTCCGGCAACGGCATCGGCATGAAAAATGTCCGCGAGCGCCTCGAAGTTCTCTACGGCCTCGAGGCCCGCTTCACTGTCGTCTCCAACCCCGGCCGCGGCACCACCGTATCCATCGAACTGCCCGCCCGCCTTGCCTCCCAAACCGACTGATCACAGTTTGCGTCCCTCTCCATGCATGGCACTCAGGACTGGCGGACGGATTAGCAGGCAACCGGGTGACGCATCAGGAAGTCCTGAAAGATGTGGCGCGGGAGCGCAGCGATTCTGCAAGGAAACTGCGCGACGGCCGTAGTTTCATAGAGAGAGTTGCCAGTGAATGCGGCAAGCCCCAGCAATTCTCCGGGCCCGGCGATTCCGATTGTAAGGCGCCTGCCCTCGCTCGAGTTCATGGTGAGTTTCGCTTGCCGCTCAAGCAGAAACAGGATGTGGCAAGCTTCCTGCTCCTCAGTGAAGATCACCGTGGATCCCCCGCAGCAAAATGGGGTTGCAAGAGACTCGAACTCGCTCATCGCCTCAGGCGACAGGTCTTTGTAGAACTCCCCGGCTCTCCACAACGCGCCGGCTTCATTCCATTTGTGCCGGGTGAGAGACATCGGTATCCCTGTCAAATCGCCCGCTGAGTCGCTGATGGAGTCCGCGTTGCGGAAATCCATGCCAAAGCAACTGCCGCGAACGTCTTTCCGGGACCGCATTTCGAGATTCTCCATGGCCCCTTCTTCCTCAAGGTGTCCTGATTCTGGCGCAACAGCTTCATATCGCAGCGTCGAACTGGGAGGCCGATATCCGCATTCTCGCCTTTTTATTCAGCAACTTGTCGATGCCGGTCAATAGCTCATTTGAATCGTGCTCGAAAGTCGCATCCGCAAAGGAGTCGTTATGGCCGGATGAGCCTGCAATGCAAACCACAGGCACGTGGGAGCCGGTAGCTCGGATCAGGGAGGTCAGCTGCTCCCTGGGTTGTGAGTCTGGAATCCGGAGCCATCGTGGAGGTGGGCAGAATCGGCCGAGAGGGATTTGTCGGGATGGCCGCCATACTGGGAGCCGGGCACTCCCCCTATCGTTTCTTCATGGCATTACCCGGACACGGATACGCCATAAATGCCAAAACACTGCTATTGCAGACTGAGGCGTCTTCTCACTTGCGCAATGTCCTTCTGCGCAGCGTACATTCCTACTGGTACAGACCGCGCAAACCGCCGCTTGCAACCGTATGCATGAGCTTCCCGAGCGCCTGGCTCGCTGGTTGCTGATGTGCGATGACAGACTGCAGACAGAACATGCTCCCATCACCCAGGAGCTACTGGCCATGATGCTGGGCACCGGTCCGAGCTCCATTAGCGTCGCGGCCAGCGCTTTGCAGAAAGACGGACTCATCTCCTACAGTCGTGGCACGATGAGGATTCAGAATCGCGTCGGACTGGCAGAGGCTGCCTGCGAGTGCTATCAGGTCGTCAACGAGGAATGTCTCCGTCTCGGCCTTTTATAGGCATCGCCTGCCGGAGCGCATTGGACCAAAACGCCCTTCTATCCCACCATCAGAACGGCCCCGGCGGGGGCCGGACTCTGGGAGGCACGTCCATAACAGGACTACGGACGTCCCGGATCTCCTGAAGTTGGGAGACCGCAGAGACCGGAACGCCCGATTTACCATCGTCCTTGGCCAGCTAAGCCTATTGCAGCTGGTGGATCATATCGAGGACATAAAAACCAAGCACGAAAAGAGTGACGGCGCCGAAAAGGCCGAGAATGGCGAGGCCAACAGGCTTGGCGCTCTCCAGCTTGGTTGTGATCGCCTTCTGCTCCTCCACCAGGCGAGCCGACGAATCGTGGAGGACGATCTGGTCCTCCTCATTGCGGCTCAATCTGTACAAATAAAGCCGGAAAACGATAAAAGCGAGAAAGGAAGCACCCCAGACACTCCACATCAAAGGAACAGACCCCATGAATCACCTCATGTAAAAGAGCTCGGCGTCGCCGCACACTGGGCGAAATCCATCCCACTCGTGTGCAGGAGGCCGTCGTCCCAAATCATACGAACGAATGCGTCTCCAAAGTCGTGACGACTGTCACGACTCCGCACGCGCCATTCGCTGAAGGATTTATCGGCACCGATATGCTGTTGATGAGCGTCTCGACAGTCCCCGTTCGCTCTCAAGCTCCTGGTTCCCTTGGTCCCTGCTTTTCCGTTCCCTGATCCTGTTCCCCGCCTTTCGTCCCTTGTCCCTCTGTAGCTGCGTTTGTTAGCCTTCCCAAGGAACTCACGCCGGAAGGAATCCTTTCAACGCCATGCAAAATTCTTATAACGGGCTCGAACTACCGCACAACGGACAGCCCATTGAGTACGAGAACGGCCAATTTCACGTTCCCGATCATCCCATCATCCCTTTCATCGAGGGTGACGGCACCGGGCGCGACATCTGGAAGGCTTCGCAGCGCGTGTTTGACGCGGCCGTGGAGAAGGCTTACGGGGGCAAGCGCGCCATCCAGTGGTTTGAGATTTTTGCCGGCGAGAAGGCCTACCGCCAGTTCAACACCTGGCTGCCGGACGAGAGCGTGGACGCGGCGCGGGATCTGCGGGTTTCCATCAAAGGACCGCTGACCACCCCGGTCGGCGGTGGCATTCGCTCCCTGAATGTCGCGCTGCGGCAGCTTCTTGACCTCTATGCGTGCGTGCGGCCGGTCAAGTACTACCAGGGCGTGCCCAGCCCGGTGAAGCATCCGGAGAAGGTCAACATCGTTATCTTCCGCGAGAACACTGAGGACGTGTACTCCGGGATCGAATTCAAGGAAGGCTCGGCCGATGCGGGCCGGCTGATCAGCTTTTTGAACGACGACCTGCTCAAGGGCACCAAGAAGAAAGTTCGCGCGGATTCCGGCGTGGGCATCAAGCCGATCTCGATTTTCGGGACCAAGAGGCTGGTGCGCCGCGCCATCCAGCATGCGCTCGAGAGCGGGCGCAAGACGGTGACGCTGGTGCACAAGGGCAACATCCAGAAGTTCACTGAGGGTGCGTTCCGGGAGTGGGGCTACGAAGTCGCCGCTCAGGAGTTCCGCGAGCACACGGTAACCGAGCGCGAGAGCTGGATCCTGGGCAACGTGGAGGCCAAGCCGGGCATCACCATCGAAGAAAATGCAGCGCTGATCGAGCCGGGCATGGAGTTCGCCCCTCAGAGCTTCCGCGATGGGTTGTACGCCGAATTGAAAGGGGTGCTCGACTCCATCGGCAAGTCGCACGGCAACGGCGCGTGGAAGCAGAAGATCCTGGTGAACGACCGCATAGCCGACTCCATCTTCCAGCAGATCATCATCAGGCCATCGGATTACAGCATTCTGGCCACGTCCAACCTGAATGGAGACTACATTTCGGATGCGGCGGCGGCGCAGGTGGGCGGCCTGGGCATTGCGCCGGGGGCGAATATCGGCGACGGCTATGCGGTGTTCGAAGCGACCCACGGGACCGCGCCGAAGTACGCGGACAAGGACGTGATCAACCCGGGATCGGTGATTCTTTCCGGGGTAATGATGCTCGATTTCATCGGCTGGAAGGAAGCGGCAAAGATGATCGAGAACGCGATGGAGAAGACCATCCAGCAGAAGTTTGTTACGTACGATTTTGAACGGCAGACCGCGGGGGCGACAAAGGTGGGCACCAGCGAGTTTGCCACGCGGATCATCGGCAACATGTAGCCGCGTTGGCGGGACTGGCAGAGCCACCCCCGGCGCCTCTTTAACTTCCCCAACCCCTGCGAAGCGCGGCCTGCTTCCGCTCCCATTGGAGGACGTAACTTCGTTGTACGAGAAGCATCCACATTTGCACGCAGCCTTCGATACGTGCGGGACGATTGTGAACCCTCGGAGGCTGGAAGCCGCGGAGCCTGCGGTTCCGGCAATGAGTTTCAGGAACTATTTGAAGGAGAAATATGCGCAAAAAGGTGAGTATTGTCGGCGCCGGGAACGTGGGCGCGACCTGCGCACACTGGATCGCTGCCAAAGAGCTGGCGGACGTGGTGCTGATCGACGTGGTGGACGGGATTCCCCAGGGCAAGGGTTTGGACCTTCTGGAGGCGATGCCGATCGAGAAGCGCGATGTGCATGTGGCCGGCTCGAACGATTACGCTGACAGCGCCAACTCCGACGTGGTCATCATCACCGCGGGGATTCCGCGCAAGCCAGGCATGAGCCGCGATGACCTGCTGCACACCAACTTCAAAATCATGTCGGACGTGGTGTCGAAAGTGGTGGCGCAGTCGCCGGAATCCATTCTGATTGTGGTGTCAAACCCCCTGGACGCGATGGCGCAGGCGGCATTTCGGCAGGCGGGATTCAATCGCGAACGGGTGATCGGGATGGCGGGAGTGCTGGATTCGGCGCGCTTCCGTACGTTCATTGCCGAGGAACTGCAGGTGAGCGTTGAGAACGTGACCGCGTTTGTGCTGGGCGGGCACGGGGACACCATGGTGCCGCTGCCACGCTTCTCCACCGTGGCGGGTATTCCCATTACGGAGCTGATGGCGCCGGAGCGGATTGAGCAACTGGTGCAGCGCACGCGGGATGGCGGCGCGGAAATTGTGAAATACCTGAAGATGGGGAGCGCGTATTATGCGCCGTCGGCGGCCACAGTGGAGATGGTGGAGGCGATCCTGAAAGACAAGAAGAAGATCCTACCCTGCGCGGCGTTTCTGCAAGGCGAGTACGGGATCGAGGGATACTTCATCGGTGTGCCGTGCAAGCTGGGCGCGGGGGGCCTGGAGAGAATTATCGAGATCAAGCTGACGCGCGAGGAAGACGCGGCGCTGAAGAAGAGCGCGGCGGCGGTGAAGGAACTGTGCGCGGTGATCGGGGTGTAAAAGACAGGGGAAAGGGACCCAGGGAACAGGGATCGCATCTGCGATTTCCAGGCAGCGCGGCTGATTCTTGAACATTCACTTGCCTTGCGCGCCGCAGTACGGTAGAGAATAGTCGTTCTCGGACAGGCAAATCCCAACCTGGCCGCATACGGCTCGGCCGAGGAGACTGCAACCGCTGGGACCCAAAACCCAAACCCACCGAAACCATTGAAGGGAGAAATACCGTGCGCAGAGTGCTTTGGACTGTGACAGTGGGCCTCTTTCTCGGCGCGGTGTCCTTGACCAGCAAGGCCGCGACCCCAACCTTCACCCATCTCTACATTTTCGGCGACAGTTACTGCGATGTGGGCAACGATTACATAGCCAGCAGGGGCAACGTGCCTGCGTCCCCATACTATGCCGGCCGTTTCTCGAATGGTCCGATCTGGGTGGACCACGTGGCCGGATTTCTGGGACTTGCCCCGCTCAAACCCTATTTGACGCCGGGCGGAACGGATTTCGCGTTTGGCGGAGCCGAGGTAACTGCACCGCTAACTACCCCATATGGCTCGATCCCCAGCGTGCCCCGGCAGGTGGCGCTCTATCTTGAGAGCACGGGAGGCAAAGCCGACCCGAATGCGCTCTACATCATTGAAGGAGGCGGCAACGACATTCTCAACGCCACGTCGGGCACTCCGCAGCAGCTGGGATTTGAAATCGCGTTGGGAATTTCCGCGAGCGAGCTGTTGCTCCGCCATGCCGGCGCCAAATACTTTCTCATTCCCAATTTGTACAACGTGGGTTTACTGCCCGCGGCTGCCGGCAATGCCGCGTTTGCAACTGCGGCAACCAACGCCACCAATCAATCGCTAAACAATCAACTCGCACTGGAGAGCCTTCTCGAAGGGACTCATATCGTCCGCCTGGATCCCTTCAGCCTGATCAAATGCAGTTGTGAATGACCCGTCCCACTTTGGATTTGTCAACATTGTTACGCCGTGTACGGAGCTTCCTCCGGGTCCGCCGACCGTTTGTGCCGACCCGGACCACACTTTCTTCTGGGACGTAGAACATCCCACTGAGTTTTGCCACGCGTTCTTTGCGGTCACGGTGGAGAATGCATACGCATCGGGAGCATGGTAATGCGGATTCGCCGGATGGACGAGCGGCAGAGGCTCACGCCGCTCGCCGCCCGACGCTGGATAAGAAATGCACGCACCAATGGACCAGGGGGTCAGGTCTGGTCTCAGATCAAGGGCAACGGCTGTAGATATTCCGGCTTCGCCGTCTCGCACGCTCAAGTCCTCTGGAGAATTGCATGAACCCATGGGCGAGGGACCTTCGGCACTCTGCGCGGCGCTTGAAAATGGCGGGCGGCTTCTCCTTTGCGGTCATCCTCATGTTGACTGTCGGCATCGGAGCCGCCGCCACCATCTTCTCGCTGATTGAAGGAATCCTGCTTCGGCCGCTGCCATTCCACGATCCCGGCCGGCTGGTGCAACTCGGCGAACATGTCGGAGAGAATCCCGGCATCGGGATCACCGCGCGCGACATAAGGGCCTATTCCACCGCCGCTTCCGCATTCTCCTCGGTGGGCGCGTTCGCGGGCGCAAAATTTGAGCTCTCAGGCCAGGCCACGCCCGAAGAAATCACCGCCGCGCGACTCACCGCCGGCGTCTTCCCCACCCTCGGCGTCCAGCCGATCGTCGGACGAACCTTCAGCCAGCAGGAAGACGTCGCGCGTGCGCCGGTCGCCGTCCTCAGTTACTCCCTTTGGACCAATCGATATCATCGCGACCCGCATGTTACGGGCAGTGTCATCGACCTGGACCGCAAAGCTTACACCATCATCGGCGTCATGCCGCGCAGCTTTGAATTCCCCCTGCAAGTGGGACGGCTTGACCAGGCCCAGTTATGGGTGCCGATGAGCCTCACGCCGGATGAGCTTTCCGATGAAGCGGCCGGTTTTTGGGGATTTCAGATGATTGGGCGCCTGAAGGACGGCGTAACGGTTTCACAGGCCGCACAGGATGACGACCGCGTGGCGCAGCAGATCATGCGCAGCTTCCCCGCATCTACGTCCAGGATTCGCATCCGTGGCGACGTCAAGCTCCTCAGCGACGTGATTACCGGCGATACCCGGCCGCTTCTGCGCATGCTGCTGGTTGCGGTTTCAGTGGTCCTGCTCATCGCGTGCGCTAACATCGCCATCCTCATGCTGGTTCGGGCCGTTCGCAACCATCGCGCATATGCCGTTCGGCTGGCGCTGGGCGCGCCCCCCGGCGCGTTGCTGCGCCAAATCGTGCTGGAGGGTTTGCTGTTGGGCATGGCCGGCGGTGTGCTTGGCCTGGGCTGCGCGGCCATCGCCGTCTATGCTGCGCTCTATGCCGCCGCAGAGTCAATTCCGCGCGTCGCTTCCATCTTCATTGATGTGCCGGTCGCGACTTTTGCGCTCGCCATCGCTCTCGTCACCAGCAGCCTCTCCAGCCTTGCCCCTGCACTTATCGTCTTGCGCACAAACCTGGCCGCAAGTCTCAAGGACAACATGCGCGGAGCGACCGGAAGTGCCGGCCAGGCCCGTCTGCGCTCTTTGCTGGTGGTCGGCGAAATTGCCGTTGCCCTGGTGTTACTCACCGCCTCGCTCGGATTCCTGCGCAGTTATCAAAAGATGCTTGCAATCGACCCGGGATTCCAGCCGCAGCATGTTCTGGTGGCTGGATATCGCTTGCCCGAAAATCAATATCCCACTGACGCCTCGATAACTGCGTTCGATCAGGCGGTAATTGAGCGACTGCGCAACCAGCCCGCCGCTATTGCAGCCGCGCTGGGTGATTCGCTGCCTTCTTCCGATAACTCCGGAATGGCAGCCTACACCATTGAAGGGCAGCCCGCCGAGGGCTGGAAGCTGAAATTCGCGGCGTTCGCCTCAACTTATGGCGATTACTTCAAGGCCCTCGGCATTCCATTGCTTGCCGGGCGCACATTCACCGTGAGTGATCGCGCCGATTCGCCACTGGTCGTGATCGTAAGTCAATCGATGGCCCAGCATTGCTGGCCGGCCCAGAATCCCATCGGCAAACGCATGCATGTCGGTAACCCAAGGAAGAACCTGCCCTGGGCCACCGTGGTGGGCGTGGTCGGAAACACTCGCATTGGCCCGCGCGATGGGCGAGCCAATGACCAGTGGTATGTGCCCGCGCTGCAGCCCGCCATCCTGAATGGTTCCGCGTCGCAGCTGCCCCGCACAGTTCAACCGGGCGGCTCCATCATCGTCCGTTCGGCCCTGCCGCCCGAACAGATCGTCGGAATGCTGCGCGAGACGGTCGCGTCAATCGATCCGCAGCTCGCCCTGGACCAGGTGCGCACCATGAACTACGTTCTCTCCAACACAGAGGCTCCGCGGCGCATTATGACCGAGTTAGTCGGCGTTTTTGCGGCCATTGCTCTTCTGCTTGCGCTCTCCGGCATCTATGCCGTGGTCTCGTTCTCCGTCACTCTGCGCACCCAGGAGATCGCTATCCGCATGGCTCTGGGCGCGCAGCGCGAAAACATTGCCAAGCTTGTCCTGGGCTCCGGCACGAGACTGGCGCTGGTGGGCTGCGGGCTGGGCATTCTGGCATCCGTTGCGACCGCGCATCTTATCCGTTCCTTCCTCTTCGACGTGAGTCCCATCGATCCGTGGATCTTTGCTGCCGGCGTCCTTCTCATGATGGCCATCGCGCTGTTCTCGTCTGCGTTTCCCGCATTCCGCGCAGCCAAGTCCGACCCTGTCGATGCCTTGCGGTCAATCCAGTAAGTCAGTGACCCGTCCCTGAAGTCCTCAACAAAACTATGGCCGTCATCCTGAGCGGAGGTCGCCGCGGCGACCGCAGTCGAAGGACACGCATTTCGCGCCGCTTGCGGATGCGACGAACTTCTGGGACGCCACCCTGAATCGTCGCGACAATCGATGTAGCAGTTACTACTGCCGCTAAGTGGCAGGAGTAACTCAGGCGGCTGAAGGACGGACTTCCGACATGAGGCCGACGACATTTTGGTCGGGATCGTGAAAGAAGGCGATCCAGAGGTCGTGGTCGGGCATGCGCGCCACCAGGTGCGGAGACTGGACGAAATCGACGCCCTGCGCTGTCAGGTGAGCGTGAACGGCAGGGAGGTCTTCCACCTTGAAATAAAGGAGAGTTCCGCCGCGGGGTGCCCCGGTCTCGCCGGTGCCGAGGGCAAAGCGGATATCGCCGCATTGGAAGAAGGCCATGGGGCCGGCATCAAAAAGGAAGCGCATTCCCAGGGTGTGCTGGTAGAAGTCGCGGGCGCGGGCCAGGTCAATGACGGTAAGGGCGATTTGGCCGATTTGTTCCAGGTGGACGATGGAAGCGGGGGTGTGGGACTGGAAGCTCATGGTGCCTCGCTTTGTTAGCTGGGCTATTAATTAGCTTGGCTAACGATATATCATGATTGCGGGAAGCCATGTCAAGAAAAACTTCAAAGAGGGACGAAGAACTGGCCGGCCAGATCCACTCGGCCGCCATTCACCTGCTGCGCCGTCTGCGGCGCGAGGATGCGGGGAGCGGGCTGAATGCGCCGCGGCTCTCGGCGCTGAGCGTGATGGTGTTTGCCGGCGAAGTGACCCTGGGCGAACTGGCTGCGGCCGAGCAGGTGCGGCCGCCCACCATGTCGCGCATCGTGGATGCGCTTGCGGAGCTGGGGCTAGCCGAGAAGCGGACCAACGCCAATGACGGACGCATCACCCTGATCCGCGCCACGGCGAAAGGGAAGAAACTGATGCTGGCGGGACGCGAACGGAGGGTGCGGACGCTGCTGCGGCAATTGGCAGAGCTCAAAACCGGCGAGCGGGAGACGCTGGAAAAGGCGATGGCGATTCTGGCTGGAATGACTGCGAAAATGTAGCCGGCTCCATTGTTGCCGCAGTTCACCTTTACGTTGATGGAGACGTTCTGTCGCCGCACGGCGCAGCCGGCGGCGCGCAGCGCGCGATCAAGGCCGTCGTAAATGGCGCGCAGAGTGGCGTCGGTGTCTTCGTGCAGCGAGATGAACAGGTCAATGTCGGTTCCGCTGCGGTTGGCCGTGCCTTTCGCAAAGGAGCCGCTGGGTTGCACTTTCACCAGGCTGGCACCTCCCCAGCGGACAAGCAGCGGCCCACAGTTCAGCCTGCACGCGGCGAATGGGCGCGTCCATACCGGTATGCACGGCCTCGCGGCGGAGAATGGCGCGGAGATAGACATCGCCCAGCATTCCCGTGCAGGGGTTGGTGGCGAAGTTCCAGGGTAGGCTATCGGCGGTCACTCAGTTTCCCGAGTGTGCGCCAACGTGGCGGTAGTGGCTGTGTTCTAAATCACACAGGGGCCATCGGGCGCGTTCAGTTTTGAAAGGGCAGGACTTTAGTCGTGCCAATACGTGGCATCACCTCAGCATCGCCTTACAGGTTGCGGAAAAACTGTCCCGGAAGGCCAGAAACGCGTCAGGTCACGACTTCAGTCGTGCCGTTAACAGCCGAAAAAGAGACCTGGGCTTTAGCCCCTGAGGTTTTTTGCTTCGGATTGAACGCCATCCGGAGTTTTTCCGCAGCCTGTCCGCCCGTTGGCCGCGGCAGCGTTCAGCGCCGGTTGTAATTCTGCGCGTAAGTGTCGCGCGGAAGCCCCATGCTCCGCGCCTTGCGCGCCAGCCCATACGCAGCATCGCGCTCCAGTGCGCCGCCGATGGTGACCAGCCACGGCGCTCTGCCGGTAGGCGAAAACGCGGCCGGCGAAAGGCTGGGGAACCGGTGCTCCAGGCTCACCACCTTTTTCTGCGCCTCGTCCTTGTGGTTAAAGGTGAACGCCACCACGCGCCATCGCGCGTCGGATTTGGCCGCAACTGCGTCGGTCCCCGGCGATGAGCTGGCCTGCCGCGCAGCAGTTTGTTGCACCTGCGTCGACGCCGTCTCCGGCGCCCCTGCCCGCGCCTGCCCGTGCCCCGCGGTCCAGCGATACGAGACGAACGCGATCAGCAGAACCAGCGCCAGCAGCGCTCCGCCCGCAGTCATCCAGCGGCGCATATCCTCCTGCGAGATGCCGAAGATCACCGGCAAGTCCTCCATCGGCGCGCGCCGCCGTCCCAAATGCGGAGCCTCCGCCGCGGTATCGTCCGCCTGTCTTGTGCGCCGCTCAGGCATCGCCCCCGTTCCCGTCGCGGCCTCGCGCGCTGCCGCCGCTGCAACGCCAACTGGCGTCGGCGCCGGCCCAGCCGTCGATTCCGCCGCTGCGTTCAGCACCGCTGCGCTCGGTTTGGGCGCAGCCGCAGCCTCGCCCATCCCCGACGGGTCCGCCGCCTTCCTTTTCTCGCGCCCGTTCTTCTCCCCCGCCGGCGGCGTCAGCGCTCGCTGAATCTCAGCCAGCCCCCACTCCCCGTTCATCCCGTTTCTCACAATCTCGTCGAACGGCGCCGGCAGCGCCGCTTGGCTATTCCCCGCGCCTCCCTTCCCGCGCAGCACCTGCGTCAGCAGCGCCGCCACATCCTGCACGTCGCGCCGCCTGGCCTCAACTCCGGCCTCGCCTTCAGGAGTCTCGCGGACACAGTCGCTGCGCATCTTCACCGTTTGGCCCACCGCGTAAATGTTGCGCGCCTCCACGTGTTCATGCACAAAGCCGTTGGCGTGCAGCGTCTCCAGCGCCGACGCCACGCTGCGCCCGATCTGGGTTGCCTCGGCTGCGCTCAGCCGCCCCCGCTCCAGCACGTGGGCCAGGTTCTCATCCACGCGCTCGAATACCGCGTACACCGCCGTGATCCCGTCCTCCTCAATCAGAAACTGGCCGAAGCGGTCGATGCGCAAGAACGCCGGATGTCCCAGCATCTCCACGCCCCGCCACCGCGCCTGGATCTCGTCCTCGTCAAAGTGGCACTCGATGATGCGGATAAGAACCGCGTCGCCGTTCGCGTTCAGCGTGGAAAAAAACGCGCTGCGTCCTTCCGTCTGCAAAAGCCTGTTCAGGGCGTAGGAGCTATCGATGGTTACGCCTTCAAACTCGGTCCACAAATCCATGGGAGTTTTGCTCTATTCAAGGGATTTTTTGATTCAAGGCAGAAGGCCGGTGGGCCTGGAGGACGGCAAAAACTTGCAGGCGAGTCGCGAATTCGCGCGGCGCGGCTCTTTTATGAGTCCATTATGAACTGCGCGCGCAGGGCGAGTGTTGCCTAACGAGATTCCGGATGGTGGGTTCCCAAC
>CAWBIG010000256.1:0-5241 GCA_963788435.1 uncultured Acidobacteriota bacterium
AGCGCCCGACGACATTTATGACTACATCCTTGTGGTCGTGCGTCGCACCCAGGTTGCCGGACTGTTGCCCACGCTCAAGGCCAATCGCTCGCCCAACGTAGTCTTCATGAACAACAATCTCAATGGTCCCGCCGAGATCGTCGCGGCATTGGGACCAGAACGGCCCATGCTCGGCTTCGTCTTCGGCGGGGGTAAGCGCGACGGAGATATCATCCGCGCCATCGGCCCATTCGAGCATGGGCTCGCTCGAACCCCCTTCGGTGAGATCGACGGAACCATCACTCCACGGCTGAAGCGTCTGGTGAATCTGCTTAACCAGGCCGGCCTCCGCTCCGCCCTTTCAACTCACATCGTCGATTACCTCGCCACGCATGCCGCCGGTGTCGCGGCCATCACGCCTTTGGCGCTCAAGCTCGCAACCGCGGACAAGTCGGCGCCTCCATCGGCCCACGACGTCAAGCGGGCTGCCGCGGCGATACGCGAGACCATTCCGGTGCTGAAGGCGCTGGGGCACAAGATTGTGCCCGGCGGCCTGCGAATCCTTTCGGTCATACCCGCATCCCTCCTGGCATTCTTGTTCCGTCTGCTGGTCAACTCCAGGTTTTTCGAAGTCGGCGGAATCTACCACGCCCAGCAAGCGCCGGACGAGTTGCAGGCGCTGGCCGATGATCTGCGCGCCGCCGTCATCCGTTCCGGTGCCCCCGCGCCCGCTATCAGAAAACTGTTAGAAATCAAGTAGCCCGCGGCTTCTTCCCAATTGAGCTTCAGAAGCATTCCTCGCACGGGCGTATCCGGTCGATTCACCTAGTGAAGTAGATGATCACAGCGCCGAGCATCGCCAGGTTGCAGGCCGCATGAGCAGCGATGGATGCAAAGAGTGAACCGGACCGCATGCGGCAGAAAGTGAACAGCCCGGCGAGAAGAACGCCGGCCACCAATGTGGCCGCGACCTCGATCCAACGGACATGGAATCCGGCGGCGTCGTGCCAAAGAGCCACGAGCTGCAAATGAACGACGCCGAAGGCAGCGCCCTGAACCAGCGTGGCGGCGATTCCGTTGAAGCGTTGCGTGAAAGCTTGCTGCATGATTCCGCGAAAGAAGACTTCCTCGCCCACTGGTGTAAGAATGATCGCCGGCACGCCAGTTGCTAACAAGATCAAGCCCAGAGGCATAGCGGCGCGCATCTGCTCCAGCTGCAGGCTCTTCTGGACAACTGCGAGCAGATTGTTAGACGAGTCATGAGGCATGGCCCAGCCGAGAGCGAAACTCAGCAATCCGGCTATACTCCCAGCCATTCCGCTCAGCGCCAGAGCCGGGAGCCATTTGCGCGGCTTGGAAATGCCAATCCCCCGCCGGCCCTGTGCACTCAGGAAGATCCACGGCAGCGCCCACATCGCCAGCACCTGCAACAGGAACAGGGCCCGGAACTGCGGTGGACCGAAGGCCGAGTAAAACCGGGCCGCGGCCAGAACAGCGAAAGCCAGAAGAAATAAGCCCCAGGGCGCGATGCCTAGCCGGCCCCAGAATGGCCGCAACAGTCCCGCGTTTCTGCCGTCTTCTAGATTCAAGGTCTTCCCTCGGGTAGGGTAGCCCGCATCCGTTCCTGTCGACTCGAAGCTTGTTCCCATTCGTGCGCGCTCTTCTAATGTCCTGCCGGCCTTTTGCGGGCGCTGCACACCACGATGGAGCCATACACCCGGGGAGAGAAGCCCTCAAAGCCCGCCTCGGCCACATACCGCTCCAAATCGGGAAGCTCGAAGATATGTCCGCCACGTTTCTCCGCACGCTCGCGCAAGGATCTGTATTTGAAGAGGCCCTTGCTGCCGGCGGCGAAGCACATCACCGCCAAGGTCGCTCCGGCTTTCATGGTGCGGTTGATCTCGCGCAAAGCAAGCACGGTGTCGGAGAAATGGTTCAACGATCCTGCGCAGATCGCGGCGTCGAAAAGACCAGCCCGGAACGGCAGCGCCTCCACCATGGCACGAGCAAAGTGCACATTGGGAATATGTCCCCTTTCGACATAATGGGCGCCCTGCCGCAGCATGCTCATGCAGACATCAATGCCTAGAACGGTCCTTGACTCTGATGCAATGCGGCGCCCGTAGGTTCCCGGGCCGCAAGCCACATCCAGCATGAGACCGTCCTGCGATCCTACGATGGCAGAGAGGTCATGTGCCAGTTGTTTTAGAGATGTGCTGCGCCATCCGCCATACAGGTTACACACGGCCGGATACACGCAGGTTTCGTAGACGGATGCCGCGAAGTTCAGCAGGGAGCCAGAATCCCCCTTTCCGACCCAGCGCAGGGAAAAGTTACGGCTCTTTTCGAGGTTGACCACAATGAAGTCAGGAATCCCGCCTAGTATGGGGTAGGTCGTCGCACAGACACGGCAAAAAAGCCCGTCGTGCGCCGGTTCCAGGTCTTGCTTGCATGTTGGACAGGCGTAGAATCCGCGCGACTGCCGGATCCATTCGTCTTCTGCCTGGGGAACGGTTGACCCAATGCTGCATGGTTGCGCTGCCATGACGTAGCTCCCGTCGATTCAATGGAGGGCCGGCATCGGATGAAGGGAAAGGCCCTTCGGGATCGACATGTACTGGTTAGCACAGCCGCGCGAGGAATGCAGTGACCCTAGACACACTGCAGGATCCCCGAGTACTTCGAGCTCAGTGAGCAGTATTCGATTGGGCAGGGTGGGGAGCAATTGGCGGCCCAACGGCAGCGCCACTTGGATACGTGCGAATGTATACGGGGCGGGGAAACTCCTGGCAACATACGATAGCGAAGGCCTACACTTTCAGATTACAGATCCCCTGGGGCTCGGCGCATCCAGACAAACTCTTCGAGTTTGGAGGAGCTCACTTGCGAGAACCTAGCCGTTTGGCGGATTCTACTCACTGAGCGCTGCCATCGCCAAGTTGCTCATTCACCTCTATGTCAACCGGTACTTCGGCCACTTCCTGATGAGCTCTATTACGGGGTGTGTACAGGACATCTTGTATGGGGCTATGTCGATCAACCACCACCTGTAGCCGATCTTTCGAGGCTAGGCGCTGTCCGCCTGATTGGACGACATGAACAACACTAAAGCTGACCGGTGGCCATTGTGGCTCAGCTTCCCAATCGTCGCCCTTCTCGCCGTCGCCAGTATGGGGGGACTCCTCCTCCCAGTCCAGTACGGGCAAGAGACCCGGATGCGCGCAGTCCAATTCATCGGAAACGACGCGGGGAACCTCCTGTTCATTGCGCCTACGCTGATCACCGCCGCCGTAATGAATTGGACTGCGCTTGCCGGTACTGGACCTGGGAGGAGGGGGTCCCCGTCTGGCGACGGCGAGAGGGCAACGATGGGAAGCTCAGCCGCGATGGCCGCCCGTGGCTTAAGTGTTGTTCATGTCGTCCAATAGGCGGACAGCGCCTCACCTCGAAAGATCAGCTACAGGTGGTGGTTGATCGACATAGCCCGTCAAGATGTCCTGTACACACCCCGTAATAGAGCTCATCAGGAAGTGGCCGAAGTACCGGTAAGACATAGAGGTGAATGAGCAACTTGGCGATGGCAGCGCTCGTGAGTAGAATCCGCCAAACGGCTAGGTTCTCGCAAGTGAGCTCCTCCAAACTCGAAGAGTTTGTCTGGATACGCCGAGACCCAGGGATGTCTAATCTGAAAGTGTAGGCCTTCGCTATCGTATGTTGCCAGGAGTTTCCCCGCCCCGCGTGGGTTCGCAGCGGCCTGCAAGTGGCGGTGGGGTTGGGGCCGCCAATTGTTCCCCACCCTGCCGAACCGAATACTGCTCACTGAGCTCGAAGTACTCGGGGATCCTGCAGTGCTGTCTAGGGTCACTGCATTCCTCGCGCGGCTGTGCTAACCAGTACATGTCGATCCCGAAGGGCCTTTCCCTTCATCCGATGCAGCCCTAATTGAATCAACGGGGAGCTACGTCATAACACTCATGCAGCATTGGGTCAACTCTTCCCCAGGCAGAAAACGAAGGCAGGGGGAGATCTACGCCTGTCCAACATGCAAGCAAGACCTCGAACTTCGGCACACGACGGGCTTTTTTGCCGTGTCTGTGCGACGAGCCTCCCCCAACATAGGCGGGATTCCTGACTTTTCGTTGTGGTCAACCTCAAAAAGACAGTAACTTTTCCCTGCGCTGGGTCGGAAAGGGGGATTCTGGCTCCCTGCTGAACTTCGCGGCATCCGTCTCGGAAACCTGCATGTATGCGGCCGTGTGTGACCTGTATGGCGGATGGCGCAGCACATCTCTAAAACAACTGGCACATGACCTCTCTGCCATCGTAGGATCGCAGGACGGTCTCAGCTGGATGTGGTTGCAGCCCGGGAACCTACGGGCGCCGCATTGCATCAGAGTCAAGGACCGTTCTAGGCATTGATGTCTGCGAGCGCTGTGGCAGGGCGCCCATTATGTCAAAGGGGACATATTCCCAATGTGCATTGCTCGTGCCATGGTGGAGGCGCTGCCTTTCCGGGCTATCTTTGCGACACCGCGATCTGCGCAGGATCCATGAACCCTTTCTCCGACACCGTGCTTGCTTTGCGCGAGAGATGAAGCCGGGCCGTGAAAGCCGGAGGGACCTTGGCGGTGATGTGCTTCGGCAGCAAGGGCCTCTTCAAATACAATCCTTGCGCGAGCGTGCGGAGGAGACGTTGACGGAGGTATCTTCGAGCTTCCCGATTTGGAGCGGTTGTGGCCGAGGCGGGCTTCGAGGGCTTCTCTCCCGGGTGTATGGCTCCATCGTGGTTGTAGCGCCCGCAAAAGGCCGGCAGGACATTAGAGACGCGCACGAACGGGAAGAAGCTCGAGTCGACAGGCCGGATGCGGGCTACCCTACCCGAGGGAAGACCTTGAATCTAGAAGACGGCAGAGACGGGGATGTTGCGGCCATTCTGGGCCGGCTAGGCGTCGCGCCCTGGGGCTTATTTCTTCTGGCTTTCGCTGTTCCGGCCGCGGCCAGGTTTTACTCGGCCTTCGGTCCACCGCATGCGGGGCCCTGTTCTTGTTGCAGGTGCTGGCGATGTGGGCGCTGCCGTGGATCTTCCTGAGTGCACAGGGCCGGCGGGGGATTGGCATTTCCAAGCCGCGCGATAATGCTCCGGCTCTGGCGCTGAGCGGAATGGCTGGGTATAGCCGGATTGCTGAGTTTCGCTCTCGGCTGGGCCATGGCCTCATGACTCGTCTAACAATCTGCTCGCAGTTGTCAGAAGACTGCAGCTGG
>CAWBIG010000257.1:0-26349 GCA_963788435.1 uncultured Acidobacteriota bacterium
CCTGCTCGACACATTACAGCGTATTGCTGTGCCCATTACGGCGAAGGTCGTGTGGAAGGCCGTAAACGAGGCTGGCAAGCGTGCCGGCATCAACAAGCGCGTTGCGCCGCACCTTCTTCGTCACAGCTTCGCGACACATATGCTTGAAGCCGGCGCCGACCTGCGCACCATCCAGGTATTGCTCGGCCATGCCAAGATCGGCGATACCGCTCTCTATCTGCATTTGTCCCGCCGCCATCTGCAGGCAGTTGCCAGCCCGCTGGAGGCTATCGAAGTCTCCAGCCCTGACGGGGCAAAGCGCTCCAGGAGGAAAATCAAGCGATGAGCCGGCCCACCCTCGAGGTGGCCGACATCGTCCGCGCAGCGGGCAACAGATTCTGGGAGAAGCACAAGTCGCATCTTGCATGGGTACATCGCAAGGTGCTCGATGCCATCGTCCGGTGCCGCACCGCGGCACTGGGCGGTCATCTTGATAAGTGCGTCGGCTGCGGCCATCAGGCCATCTCATACAACTCATGCCGTAACCGCAACTGTCCAAAGTGCCAAGGCAACGCGCGCGCAAAATGGCTGGCTGCGCGCTCGGCTGAACTTTTGCCTGTGCCCTACTTTCACATCGTGTTCACGCTGCCGCATGAGCTGTCGGCTCTTGTCCTCCAGAACAAGCGGCTACTCTACGACCTGCTCTTCCGCACCAGCTCAGCTTCACTGCTCGAACTGGCTCGCGATCCCAAGCACCTGGGAGCCGACATCGGATTCCTCGGCGTGCTCCATACATGGGGACAGAACCTCCAAGTTCATCCACACGTACACTACATCGTTCCTGCCGGTGGCCTCGCTCTCGATGGTTCCAGATGGATAGACTCGTCGCGCCGATTCTTCCTGCCCGTCCACGCACTGAGCCGAGTCTTCCGCGGAAAGTTCGTCGCTGAACTGAAGCAACTCTTCGAGGAAAACAAGCTTCAGTTTCACGGCTCACAACAGTCTCTGGCCACTCCAGGCTGCTTCGCCACCTTCCTCCGGCAACTGTTCCGGCAGGACTGGGTCGTCTATGCCAAGCCACCCTTCGGCGGCGCCGAACATGTGCTCAACTACCTGGCCCGCTACACTCATCGAGTAGCCATCTCCAACCATCGTCTCGTAGCCTTTGAGAACGATCGCGTCTCTTTCCGCTGGCGAGATTATGCCCATGGCGGCAAGAAGAAGATCATGACCGTCTCAGCAGATGAGTTCCTGCGCAGATTCCTTCTTCACGTTCTGCCCAAAGGACTGGTCCGCATTCGCCACTTCGGTTTCTTCGCTAACCGAAGCCGACAAACCGCCCTCGCACGCTGCCGCCAGCTGCTCGGCGCCGTTGCGTGCCCGATTCGCCCCGAAACAACCAACCTGCTGCGTTGCCCCGCCTGCTCCAGCACTATGCTGGTCATCGAACGGATCACGAGTGCGCAACTTTATTTCAGGACAGACCTGAACCCTCCTACGCCACAGAGGTGCAGCGTTGACAGCTCATAAAACATTGATGGCTCACGTCGTTTCTACCCCTGTCGCCAGACGGCATGCTCATACATGCAATGCTCTCGTGTGCCCGCAAGTGGTCCAAGAACCCGCTTTACAGCACTCGCTCACACCTTGCAGGACTCCGTTCTGCTTCACATACGGGATGCTTCCGACTCCACCGGGCCAATTCTGCCTCCCCACTGGCCAAGATCAGCGAGCCGGAACCATTGAAAATGCATAGGTAGATCACCGCATCCGCCGCAAACGCCAGCGGCTCAGTTCAGACGACTCTATCGAAACTGCCCCGGATGAGATAACCGGGCTCAATCCTGCCTCGTCTGTCGGGGCAGTCCCGATAGAGACCTAACGTTTTCCGTTACTAATCTGATCCCCCAATTCGGGCCCCAGCCGATGGACGCGGATCAGCGAACTAGACTGGGTTCTTGAATTGGGAGCCAATTCTCGGCTTTCCACTGGCGGGACAGCTCTGCGCGCAGAATCTCCGGGTGCAGTGGGGATATTTGTTCGGCCACGAAAGCGGTTGCGCGACCGGATGACAATAGACGAAGATCAGTACCGGAAGTCATTGAATTGAGATTGGCATGATCAACCGTCAACGAGCCTTAATTCGTTTTATTGCCAATGAGGGCGGACGAATTTCGATGCTCAGGCTCGTAAAACTTTCGTTCCTTCTGAGGGAATCGGCAGAAGAGGTTCCAAGGTCGACCCTCTATGACTTCATTCCCTATCACTATGGACCGTACTCCTTCACCTTGAATCATGAGCTCCGCGCAATAGAAAGGGACGGCTGGGTCCGGATTTCGGAAAACGAGGTCGCACTCCTCCGCAGTTCAGAACCTGAAGCTTCAAAGCTTGCCCGGGGGGTGGCGAACGAGATCGATTCGCTGACGCGCAGATACAGGAACGTTGGAACGCCCACGCTGGTTTCCCGAGTTTATGCTGACCATCCCTGGTATACGTCCAAAGCCAAAGATGAAAAGCTTCGGAGAGCGGCGGTTCCCACCGCGTCACCCGCCATTTTCACTGTTGGCTACGAAGGACTGATGCTCGACGGATTGTTGGACCTTCTGCTGAGAACCGGAGTGAAGAGACTCATCGATGTCAGGTGTAATCCAGTCGCACGGCGATTTGGGTTCCATAAGAGCACACTAGACCGGCACTGCCGCGATGTGGCAATCCAATACACTCACGTCCCGGAGCTGGGCATCCCATCTAGCAAGCGCGCCAACCTAGACGACCAAAAGTCATATAATCGCCTATTCGATTACTACGAAGAGAAAATTCTGCCCGCGCAGGAAGAATCGGTGAGCATGGTTTCCTCCTTGATGCAAAAGGAGCCGTCCGCCCTGATGTGTATGGAGGCAGACGCCAATTGCTGCCATCGAACTCGGCTTGCGGCCGCAATCGCGAAGGATACGGACCTTTTAGTGAAGGGGCTAACAATCCAGTGAGACCTGAGTTCGTCGAAACGAAGGTGCTGATCACGGTCATGACGTATCCGCACCCGTCCCAGCGTCACCAGGAACTGGTATGCACCGCCGGGATCACAGAGACCGGAGACTGGGTTCGCCTATATCCAATTGACTATCGATACAGGCCCAATCACCAACAGTTTAAGAAATACCAATGGATCAAAATCGGCTTGGCACCACGCGGCTTCGGCAACGATGATCGCAAGGAGAGCCGCCAACCTGATTTGGACTCGATCCAAATTCTAGGCGAACCTCTCAGCACCGGCTCCGCATGGGCGGAGCGACGAGCCGTAATCGACGGTCTCCCGCATAACACGCGGCGTGGTCTTGAGGCTTTGTATGACGAAGACCGAACATCGCTCGGAATCGTAAGGCCAGACGAAATTCTGGATTTGACTATTGAGCCAACAGAAAGAGATTGGAAGCCGGAATGGCAAGCCGTTCTCGGGCAGTTCAACCTCTTCTTTGGGCAGCCGAAAGGGTTAACGAAGCTCCCGTTCAAGTTCAGTTACGTGTTTCGCTGTTCCGACACCGGGGACAAACCCCACACCGCAATGATCGAGGATTGGGAGCTTGGGGTCCTGTTTCTCAAAGAAGTTGAGCGTCTCGGTAGCGAGCAGGCAGCGGCACAGAGCGTGAAGAAAAAATATCTGGATGAGATCTGCGGATCGACGAAGGATACGCGATTCTTTATGGGTACCGTCTTTCCGTACAACACTTGGGTTGTCATTGGCGTTTACTGGCCGCCCAAGGTTCGTCTGCCGTCGCTCTTCTAGAGCGAGAGGTTGACCGGGAAGGCGATGTTACAGAGCGCCGAATCCATCCGGGTACAAATGGCTTTTGTTTGCATTCTCGGTGAGCCAAGACCTGTATGATTCGATTTCTGGCTCTCCCAAGTTCAGTGCATATTCAACTCCGAATATGGCAATGACCAGATAGAGCATAGTCTCACTCGGGTACAAGAACGTCCACTCGTGAAGGACCTCGCAGGGTTCTTGGCCCGATTTCGCGAAAGTAAAATCTGGAGGATGGAGTACCCGGGTATGGAACGGCCAAGTAAGCTTTGTGCTGCCTTTTCGCGCGTAATCGCGGATGGGGTCAAGAGCGCACTTCGTAACGATTTCTTCGATCCCCCCCTCGATATCGACTAAGCGCAGCGCAAGACATTCTAGGGCGACCTTCGCCAAGAAACGCGACATAAGACGCTGGTCAGGGGCCGTCGGCGTCGGAATGATCAACTTTCCGGTTGTGGAGCCTCGGACAGATTCGATCCAACGCCTCTCATCTTTCTCAAAGGCAACGCCGACGCCCACACCTGAACCGTCCAGGTCCCGCGATAGTTCAACCTCTATCCTGCTTTGCATATGGATGCCTCGTACGCGAGGCGCCCTGCCCTTCTTGCTGATGATCGCGGTCCGAAAGCAAAGATATCTGAAGTATGGATCGGCAAGCAACGGGCCCTCGACCTTACAGGCAAAGTAGTTGTTGCACTTGTCGCATACGACGCCGGGCGGCAGTGTGTGCTCAGTGTTACCAAGGGACTCAGGTATTACATGCTCTATGGAACGAGATTCTCTTGAGTCAGACTTGCAGAATATACAGTCCATAGGACACCTAACTCATCTCCTGGAAAATCTTACTGCCCTCTCCGATGGGGAAGATAATCTGCCGTACCGACGCCGCCCCGAAAAAGAGGATGCTATTCAGTGGACTTCCCGCGAGGCTTGTAAAGGTCAGTGCCGATGCTCTTGGCGAATTCGCGCTCGCGATCAAAGCTGTCGCGCGATGAAATCACAAAGCGCGACGCCATGAAGACCTGGCCGCTATTCTCACTCTCGACCATCTCTTCGGTGAATGTCACAGGCGACAAGCAGCAGTCGAACCGGCCCAGCTTTTCAAACTGGGATTCTTTGGGATGGCAATACATAACGATGTCAGGAGCCATGGGAAACACCGAATACGTACCGTCGTTATACATGCCCACCTTGAGCCACATCGCGTTATCGCCGGTGCGGAATGCCACAGGATTGTCGGAGGTAATGAACGGGGTTGCGGTCACGTTACGGCCGAACAGCCAAGTCGCATCCCTAATTCGCTCTGCCAGTTCGTCGCGGATGCTGTCTTCCCAGAGCATGCTAAGATGCAGCAGCCGCTTCTCAGCCTCAGCCACGGGCTTACGATACACGTTCTGTTCTGCGAAAGCGGCGAGAATTTCCCTGGCGTCCGCGGTGCGCAGGAATTGCAAGGCGATGTAGAGCGAAACTAGTTCGCGATTGATGTCCGGAACCTCGACTTTCTCCATTGGCTTCATGTCCCGGAGCCACCCCAGCCATTGTCCGGTAATCTGGGCTACCTCGCCCTCAAGCTGGGAGAACTGCTTCTCCATCACGAGCGGATCATGTCCGAGTTCCGCCAGTTCTTCATGCCAGTAGAAATTATTCTCCGCAGCCACCCCGTTGGGCCTTGTGCGAAAAACGCGGTCCCGATCGCGATCCCATAGGCACAGCTGGCCCGAAGCATCTGTAAACCGCCGCAGATAAAACTGCGGTACATAATGATGTAGTTTCGGACCCTTCATCGGTTTACTCTTCTCCAGTACCGATTCTATGCGCTGACCAACGTGCTGCCGAGCGGATGAGTCTGAGCGCTTCGAGGAGTTAGCCAAGGGAGCGGCGACGCCATTTAGCCGAGTTGGATGCCGGACGCGGACTTCTTCACCGAATAGGTCCCGGGATGTCGGCCAGTGTTCGCTGATCCGCATAAGGATGATCCGCGGTTGATAACTGGGGTGCGGCGATTAGGAGGCTTAATCGCCGCAGTACCTGCGTAGATAAGCACTTGAAATTGCGGCGAATACGCGTTATATTCTCTGCACATGGTGCGGAGAATAAAGCGCGGTACCTACATTCACGAGCGGTCGAACTGGCCGGAATTTCGCTGGGATTCCGAGCGCATTTCCCAGCGCCTGGTTGAGGTGCGACACCGGCAGGGACGCCTGATTGGCCGAATGGAGGGGCTCGGCTTCCAGCTCCGAAAGGAAGCCGTGTTGAACACCCTAACCGAGGATGTCCTCAAATCGAGCGAGATTGAAGGAGAGAAGCTCGATAGGGACCAAGTGCGCTCCTCGATCGCACGCCGGCTTGGAATCGACATCGGCGGCCTGACGCCCGCGGACCGTGATGTCGAGGGTGTTGTTGAAATGATGCTGGATGCAACTCAGCACTACGATCAGCCATTGAGGGCGCAGCGCTTGTTCGACTGGCACGCCGCGTTATTTCCGACTGGCCGAAGCGGAATGTCGCGGATTAACGTCGGCGCTTGGCGCAACGACAAAAACGGCCCCATGCAAGTCGTTTCAGGGCCGATAGGCAAGGAACGGGTTCATTACGAGGCACCATTTGCCGGCCGCCTTCGCGGGGAAATGAAGAAGTTCCTGGACTGGTTTGAAAAGGAAAGTTCGACCGACCTCGTGCTCAAGGCAGGTGTAGCGCATCTGTGGTTCGTCACCATTCATCCATTCGAGGATGGCAACGGACGTATAGCGCGCGCGATTGCCGATATGGTGCTGGCGCGTTCAGAACGCAGCCCCCAACGCTTCTACAGCATGTCGGCCCAGATTCAGCAGGAACGGAAAGCTTACTACGAGATCCTCGAAGCGACGCAAAAAGGTGATCTCGATATTACGCCCTGGCTCGAATGGTTTCTGGCATGTCTCGGGCGCGCCTTCAACCACGCGGAGACCATCCTGGCCGCGGTGCTCAACAAGGCCCGCTTCTGGGATCGCTTCGCCGAAACGGAGTTCAACGAGCGGCAGCGCAGCATGATCAACAGGCTATTGAATGACTTCGATGGCAAGCTCACTTCTTCGAAATGGGCCAAGCTTGAGAAGTGTTCGCAGGATACCGCGCTGCGCGATGTTGAGGATCTAATCGACAAGGGCGTACTGATGAAGGACTCGTCCGGAGGGCGCAGTACGTCCTATTCGCTCGCGAAGATCCGCTAAACAGTTCCCGATGGCGGCGCAACATCCCTCGCACCAGCGGCGATGACCGGCCGAAGCGAAGAGTGACTAATTGAATGAGCGCTTATGATTGCTCCACAATGCCACGCTTGAGCCACCTCCGCAAATGCCAAGCAACAGAATTGCGTATGGACGGTTCAGTCTTGAGAAGTGCCCCGTAACGCCGGTACTCGCATTGTCTTACAATCTGGTCTAACGTCAGTGGACCGCCACCCAACTCTTCCATCACTTCATAGAGACGCGATTCCTGCCCGTCTTGAAGCCTTGGCCGAGCCTTCGACGTTAGTGTGTAGATGCCCATTCCGGCTTAAATGGTAGCAGTAAAAAACTCTGGCCCAGCAGCCGACAAATATCCCGACATATGAGCTATTACGTCTATGAGAACTGGCGCGCTCGCGGTCATAGGGCCACGATTCACGTTGGCACTTGCTCGTTTTGCAAAAACGGGCGAGGGCAGACAACCGGAACTCGCGCAGACAACGGCAAGTGGCATGGTCCCTTTAGCACTCTAAAAGCAGCTCAAGGGGGCGTGCCTGGGGTGTCGCCCCAGCCGTGTTCACGATGCTTGGGTTGAGAATGATTATGGAGAAGGACTTGCCAACTGACGAGTCTGCTAATGGTTCGGAGGTGCAATGCTAGTGGTCCCTTACACTCGGCCTTGCTCGATGGGTCAGCAAGTTGTCGTACTAGCAGATCGGGCGAAATTTCTAAGGGTTCGACCCTGACGTTCCGCCCCGTTTTTCCTAGCACTATTTACTAGCACAGGCCGCGAAAAGTGCCTAAAAGTGGCAATTTTGGTGCATTTTCGGCAGAGTTTGGTCGCATGGGGATTCGCGATATAAGTCTATTATTTTGATGTAATTACTTGATTTTAGAGGAGTTGCGGAGGGCGGTGACAGGCGAATCTCACGTCCTAACCCCTAGACGATAGCGCCACAATGCTGCAGGGGATGGCCGCCAGGCCACTCGTCTACTCTAACAAAATCTCCGCGCGATCCAAAGCCCCGCGACCCTATCAGGGAGTATGCCCGAGGCAACTAGGGAATCTTTCGCCCTTTGTCTCTGCTCTTCTGTTCCCTGTTCCCTACTCCCTGTTCCCTGCCTTTATATCCCCAGCTTCCGCACTTCCTCGTTGTAGTACTTGCGGTAGAGGATCTCCCACTCCTGCGAGCCCTCAAGAATGATCTTTCTCTGGCTGGCGATCTTCGCCCGCGCCGCCGTGTCGATTCGCGCTTCCTCGGTCAGCAGCGTCTCCAGTTCCTTGCGCGCCTCCTGCCGGATGGTGTTGCGGTCCTCCAGGAACCCCACAGCGTCAATTTCCGCCAGCGTGTCGGCTACCGTGTGCGCCAGCTTGTTTATCTTGTCCCGGCTCACCCTCATAGAACCGCCTTGTATTTGCGCGTCAGTTCGCCCTTCACTTTCTTGAACATCTCAGCGTACTGCGCTCCGGTCTTGCGCATCTCCTCGGAGTAGGCTTCGAGGATCATGCGGACCTCTTCGTTGATGCGGTCCTCGAGCGACAGCTCCTCCGTCAGGGCCGCAATCACTCGCTCCTCGGCGCCCTTCAAGTCGCTGGTCGTAATGAACTTGGCGTCGATCAGGTGCTTGACCGTACGGCGGCCAAGGTAACCAATGTATTCACGAGAAAAGATCATGGACTAATCGTCAGGATAGCGCATCGAGCCTGAGTCTGTACATTGCTAGTCTCTTCCAACACAAGATGAGCCTGAAGGAGCAGATGGATTCTAACGCAAGATGAGCCTGAAGGGGTAAGGCATGCTGGGGATTGAACATCCGCGTGTATCAGGCAGAGAAGTTGAGCATGGAGGAGATCCGCCGGTTCGTCGAAGCCAGCGAAGGTCTCCAGTTCCAGGGGCGGCATCGGGCCGAGGTATATGGCTGGATGGAGCAGGTCCTGGTGGGGCAGCAGTACGCGACGCAGGGCAAGGCGGCGCGGGGGCTGTTGCGGCGCTACATGGAAAAGATGACGGGGCTGAGCCGGGCCCAGGTGAGCCGTCTGATCGGCCGCTATACGGCTGTAGGGCGAGTGCCGGTGACCGAGTATCGGCGGCACCGGTTCGCGACCCATTACACGCGCGCCGACGCGGAGCTGCTGGCCCAGGTCGACGAGGCGCATGGCACCCTGGCCGGACCGGCCACGCGACGCATTCTGGAACGCGAGTATCGCATCTTCGCCAAGGCTGAGTTCGAGCGGCTGTCGGCGATCTCGGTTGCGCATCTCTACAACCTGCGCAAGAGCAGCCGCTACCGGGAACGGCTGCGCACCTACACCCGCACTCGCCCCACCGCTGTATCTATCGGCGAGCGGCGCCGGCCCGACCCCTCCGGCCAGCCCGGCTTTCTCCGCGTCGACACCGTGCATCAGGGCGACCGCCCCGACGCCAAGGGCGTTTACCACATCAACGCCGTCGATGAGGTCACCCAGTGGCAGGTCGTGGTGGCCACCCCGCGCATTGCGGAGAGCTTTTTAGAACCGGTGCTGGAGGCCATGCTGCGCCAGTTCCCCTTCCGCATCCAGGGCTTTCACTCCGACAACGGAAGCGAGTTCCTCAACAAAACCGTGGCCCGCCTGCTCGAAAAGCTGCGCATCGAGCAGACCAAGAGCCGGCCCCGCCACTCCAACGACAACGGCCTGGTGGAGACCAAGAACGGATTTATCATCCGCAAGCACATCGGCTATGGCTACATCGACGCCGGAGGCGCCCAGCGGCTCACCGGCTTCTATCGCGACGTCCTCAACCCTTATCTGAACTACCATCGGCCCTGCGCCCAGCCCGATGTCTCCATCGACCCCAAGGGGCGCAAACGCATCCGTTACAAGCGCTATCAAACCCCGCTCGAGACTCTGCTCGCGCTCCACAACCCAGCCCAGTACCTGCGCCCCGGACTCAGCCCAAAGGCCCTCCAGCGCGTGGCCCAGGCGCACAGCGACACCGAAGCCGCCATGCGCATGCAACAGGCTAAAGCGAAGCTCTTTGACCAGCTGCGAAAAAGCGCGTGAATCGCGCCTCGGCGTGGGGAGAAAATGTGGAAATCGATACTGCCGATTTCCACATTCCCTCCCCACCGGCTGCTACTGCTAGTGTCTCTTCATCCTCCGCAAAGAAAGGAGCCCCGCTTCCCACTCCCTTCGCCTTCTTCAGGCTCATCTTTCAATTGGAAAAGACTTTGCTCGCGCGCCTTCCGCGCTCCGGATGGCTGCCTACATGCGAATCGTGAGCTGCAGCCTGGCTCCGGTCGCGCGGGGAAGCACGACGGTCTGCGCGCCAGTCCGCACCACCATTCCCGCGGCGGATCGCGCATCCATCTCGTAGATCACCGTGACCGCCGCTGGCGGCGCGCTGCCCTGCCACGCCAATGGAATCTCCAGCGCGCATTGCGCTCCTCCACCCAGAACCACCACCGATGCCTCGGCTGGCTGCGCGATTGCGCCCTGACCAAGCGGAATCACCCGCGCGCGGCAGGCGATCAGGGCCCCATCCGGCATCGGCGCGTTCCAGCGCAGGATAAGCGAACTTGAGCCACCGGTCCCCGGTACAACTCCATCCGGCGGCGCAGCCCATGCAGGAACAGCAACCAAAAGGCAGGCAAAGCAAAGCGGAATGCGGCGGCTCATGGCGGAGTCCTCCGCATTCGCTTATCGGCTCCGGCCCTGAAACAATCAGCTGAACCAGCGCACTAGGCCAGGTTAGTCCGTTACCAAGGTCAGCTGCCCGCGCTAACTCCGCCAGCTCCGCCAGCCACGCTGTTTCTATGCGGGCACGTCTTCGCGTTGACGCAGCTCTCTGCCATGCGCAGCCGCTCCACTGGCCGCCCGTTTACCAGGTGTTCCTCCACGATCTCCGCCGCATCCTCCGGCCGCACGCCCCCATACCATACCGCCTCCGGGTACACCACCATCGTGGGTCCGTGCTCGCACTGGTCCAGGCAGAGGCTCTTGTTGATGCGCACGCGGTCCGCGATGCCGGCCGCTCGCGCCACGGTCTGCAATTGCGTGTGCAGCTCGCTTTTTCCGTCGCTGGTGCAGGAAGGCCGCGGCGCTCCCTCGGGGCGCACGTTATGGCAGACAAAAACATGATGTTCGTACAGGGGCAATCGGGTGATCCTCCTGTTCCAGCTTAACCGCGGCCAGCCAGGAACTTTCCACAACAGCCCCTCCCACCCCGCCCCCATCTGAGAGAATGATCCCTTGAGAGTATGAGCAAAGATAATCTTCTCGCGTTGAAAGATGACATGGTGGCCTTCATCGAGGGCCACGGTATGCGGCGGCTCCCCGGCTTCATCACTGAGGACATCTCGTCCGTTCTTTGGGACGGCAAAGACAATCCCGACGCGTGGAAAGACTTCGTGGAAATGGCCAAGCACACCGGCGCGCCCTTCATCACCTTCAGCGAGGTGACGCTGGAGCGCGACGAGCTCGATGCCCTTATCGACGACGCCGGCGAGATGAACTTCCCCGATGAAGAAGCAACCGAGCTGGTCGAAGCACAGTGGCTGCGCAAATATGTCGGCATGCTGGGCTACATTCAGTTGGGATTCGTCTACCAGGGCTTCGTCTTCCTGCATGAAACCACCACCGAGTGGTACGAGCGCTACCAGTCGCTGCTTGAAGATATCGAAAGCTTTCACGACATCGTGATCGACGATGCGCACGAACATGGCGACCACGAGGACGAGTGAGCGCCACCGCATCTCCGCGTCCAACCTCTGCAACCACGCGCCGATATCCCGTGCTGCGCTGGGTCATGGCCCCGGCCCATTCTGAAGCAGCAGCGTTGGCTGCCGCAGCGCATCTGCCGCCCATCGTCGCCGAGCTCCTGCTGGCCCGCGGCATCAAGGATGCCCGCGAGGCTCATGCCTTTTTCAACCCCGATCTCGCGCAACTGCACGATCCCTTCCTCATGCTCGGTATGCGCGTAGCCGTCGATCGCATCCAGCTGGCAATTGATCAGAAAGAAACCATCCTCCTCTACGGCGACTATGACGTGGACGGCACAACCGCCGTCGTCCTCCTCAAAACTGCCATCGAGATGCTTGGCGGCCAGGTCCGTTTCCACGTGCCGCATCGCCTCCGTGAAGGCTACGGACTCCAGTCAAGCGTGCTCGAGGCGGCATACGCCGATGGTGCGCGCCTCGTCATCACCGTCGACACCGGCATGCGCGCCTTCGCCGAAGCGGAAACCGCGCGCCGCCTCGGCCTCGATCTCATCGTCACCGATCACCATTTGACCAGCGCCGACGATCGCCTCCCCGACGCCCTGGCCATCCTCAATCCCAATCAATCCGGCTGCGGCTATCCTGAAAAATCCCTCTGCGGCGCATCCATCGCGCTCAAACTGGCGCAAGCGCTTCTTGAGGCCCGCGATTCCGCGCGGACCCGCGAAAAGACCCTGCCCAGCTTTCTCAAAATGGCTGCCATCGCCACCATCGCCGATGCCGTTCCACTGCGCGGCGAGAACCGCACCATCGCCGCCCTCGGTCTGCGCGAGCTCCGCCGCCCCATCGGTGCGGGCCTGCGCGCACTCTTTCAAGTAGCCGCGCTCGATCCCGCATCCAAGCCGCTCTCCGGCTTCGACGTCGCCTTCCGCCTCGCCCCGCGCATCAACGCCGCCGGCCGCATGGACGTCGCCTCGCAGGTCATTGAGCTCTTTACCACCCGCGACGGCGCCCGGGCGCTCGAGCTCGCCACCAATCTCGAGCTGCTCAACCGCCAGCGCCGCGAGGCCGAAGCCGCCGCGCTCACCGCAATCGAAACTCGCCTTGCGGACGACGCCGAACTTGCCGCCTGCCGCCTGCTCGTCGTCGATGGCCACGGCTGGCATCGCGGCGTCATCGGCATCCTCGCTTCGCGCGTGGTCGAGCGCACCGCAAAGCCCGCCATCGTCATCAACGTGGAAGACTCGCCCGAGGGGCCAGTCGCCCACGGCTCCGGCCGCTCCGTCGATGGCTTCCCTCTGCTCGAAGCCATCGAAACCTGCGCCGACCTGTTCACCCGCTTCGGCGGCCACGCCTTTGCCGTCGGCTTCGCCATGCCTGCCAGTTCCCTGCCCGAGCTCAAGCGCCGGCTAGCCGCGCACGCCGCCGAACGCCTCGCCGCGCGCGAGCCGGAAATGTTGTTGCACATCCACGCCGAGCTCTCGCTCGACCGCATCACTCCGGTGCTTGCGGGATGGCTTGCCAGAATGGAGCCGGTGGGCCACGGCAATCCCGAGCCCATCTTCACCACCCGCGGAGTCCGCGTTGTGGGCCCGCCCCGCGTGATGAAAGACCGCCATATCGCGCTCGAACTTCGTCAGGAGAACCACGGCCTGGCCGCGGGTACCGCCGTCATGCGCTGCGTGGGATGGGACTGGGCCAGCCGCTGCATGGACCTGAAGCTCGAGGTCGGCAGCCTCATCGACGTAGCCTACAAGATTCGTAATAACGACCACCCCGAGTACGGCGGCATCGAAATCGAACTCGCCGGCATCCGTCCGGCGCAGGTCTAAACCGCGCGCCCCAGCTTCATCACAGCCGTTCCCTCCCGGATGGGCGTATGCTTTTTCCAAACTTTTCCTGGGCGTCCTTATGCGAGTTTCACTCGTCGAGATCCTGACCACGCTTACGCGCAGACTTTCGGGATGGCTGGCACGACCGGATTTCCGCTCATCGCCCTCACTGGCTCTTCGCTCTCCCGTGCACTTTGTTTCCGACATCCGCTACGCCCTGCGCCTGGGGGGAAGAAATCCGGCATTCGTATTGCTTACCGCCCTGTCCCTGGCGTTGGCCATCGGCGCTAACACGGCTGTCTTCTCTGTCGCCAGGCAACTGCTTTATCAGCGCCTTGCTGTGCCGCACCCGGAACAATTGCGCCTGCTCGGCTGGCGCGGAGATGCCTCCGTGGTGCGATTCGGCTACGGATTTGACCCGCGCGGCTCCGGCATGACCTCCGACGGTTTTTCCTATCCCGTTTTCCGCCAGCTACAGCAACACGATCGCTCCATGTCCGCGCTCTTCGCCTTCTGGGATCAGCCTGCAACCGCGTCCATCGCCGGAGTCCCGCAACCCGTGCGCGTGGAATTCGTGTCGCACAACTACTATCAGGTCCTCGGCGTGCGTCCTCAGTTGGGAAGGCCGATAGTCACCGACGACGACAAACCGGGTGCAGGCGCCGTCGCCGTTATCGATGACGGTTTCTGGGAGCGCCAGTTCGGCCGCTCGCCCTCGGCGTTAGGGCAAACCATCACCATCAACCACATTTCGCTCACCATCGTTGGCGTCAA
The DNA here is from genome assembly GCA_963788435.1 of uncultured Acidobacteriota bacterium. Lineage (GTDB taxonomy): Bacteria > Acidobacteriota > Terriglobia > Terriglobales > Acidobacteriaceae > Telmatobacter. Next base: position 14,292 of record CAWBIG010000257.1, read on the forward strand.
TCCGCGCGGCTTCACTGGAGCCCGGAGCACGCTGCGATCGCCTGACCTCGTTGTGCCGCTCTCCACACAGCCGCGGATCGCCCCTTTCATGCCGGAATCGCCGTCGCTTCTATCCGATCCGTCGATCTGGCTTTTCGATGTGATGGGCCGCATCCTGCCGGGAAGCAATGAGGATCGGGTCCGCACCGCCCTCAATGTCGAACTCGCCGCCGCAGTCCGCAACTCGCTCACCGTCCGCCCGTACGAGTCCGTTCCCCAGATCGTCATGGTCGATGGCTCACGGGGGCTGCACCTCTGGGATCAGACTTTCAAACAGCCTCTCAGCGCGTTGCTCGTGCTCGTCCTGCTCGTGCTTCTGCTGGCCTGCGCCAACATCGCCACTCTCATGCTGGCGCGCAACATCGCGCGAAACCGGGAGATCGCTGTGCGCGTAGCGCTCGGCGCAAACCGCGGCAGAATCGTGCGCCAACTGCTCACCGAAAGCCTTGTTCTCGCGGTCATCGGGGGCAGCGGCGGCCTGGTTCTCGGCTTCCTGGGACGCAACCTGCTTCCCCGCTTGCTCGCCTCAAGCGCGCCGCAAAGCGCATTGCGCATTCACTTCAACTGGACCGTCTGGCTCTTTTCGGCTGCCGTAACCCTCTTAACCGGAATTCTCTTCGGCCTGGCTCCTGCGCTCTCTGCGGCATTCGGTCGGGCAGACGGTCTTCAGCAGGCCGTCATAGGCAATCCAAGATCGCGCATGCGCGGCGGCAGAGCTCTCGTTGTCCTGCAAATCGCTCTCTCCACGCTCCTCGTGATAGGAGCCGGGCTGTTCGTCCGCACCCTCGCCGACCTCAATGCGCTCGACGTGGGCTTTCCCACCGATCATCTTCTGCTGGCAACCATCGACACTCCGCGCGAGGTTTACCCAGGCGCCAGGAGCGTCCAGTTGCATCGGCGGCTTCTCGAAGCCATCGCCGCACTCCCCGGCGTCGAGGCAGCCACCTCGATGGACAGCTCCTACTTCACTGGAGACACTTCGACTAGCACCTTTATCACCGGGCAGGACGTCGCTCATCCCGGGCACGCGCAAAACGAACTCGTCGACACCGTGGGCCCAGAATTCTTCTCCACCATGGGCATTCCCATCCTCGCCGGGCGCGCGTTCTCGCCGGCAGACAATGCCTCAACGCCGCCGGTGGCAATCGTCAATGAGGCTCTGGCAAGGTCGCGCTTCCCCGGCCAGAACCCCGTCGGCAAACGCTTCACGTACAGCTATAACCCCGGAAGAAAGGATTGGATTGAGATCGTCGGCGTCGCCCGCGACACCAGGTACCAGGATCTGCGCGAATCCCCTCCGCCACTCTACTTCCTGCCCTTGGCTCAGCAGGCGTTGAGCCTGGAGATGACCTACGCCCTCCGCAGCCGCCTCGATCCCGCCGTGCTCGTTCCCGAACTGCGGCACGCGGTAGCCCGCGTGGATCTAAGCTTGCCCATCACCGACATCCGCACCCAGCGGCAGCAGATCGAAGAAAACACGCGCGCCGAGCGGACGCTTGCCTCCCTCACCTCCGGCTTCGGCGCCCTCGCGCTCTCCCTCGCCATCGTCGGTATTTACGGAGTGATGCTCTGTTCGGTGGAACAGCGCCGAAAGGACATCGGCATTCGCCTGGCGCTCGGCGCCCAGCGCCCGCACGTCCGCAATACCATCCTGCGCGAGAGCGCCTGGCTGGCACTGGCAGGCATCTCGGCGGGCCTCGCAGCGTCCCAGGCCTTCACCCGCGTACTCGCATCAATCCTCTATGGCATCTCGCCCCGCGACCCGCTCGTCCTCTCCACGGTGGCCTCGCTGCTGCTGCTCGTCGCCCTCGCCGCTGCCTGGATTCCCTCCCGGCGTGCCGCATCGGTCCAGCCAATGGAAGTCCTCCGCCACGAGTAAACAGCAACGGCCCACGGGAGGCCGTGGGCCGCATCTTTCGGGCTAGGAAACTCCCGCCTCACCGCCTCGGTTCATGTTCCTTCGGCGGTTTGGACTGCGGGTGCGATTCAGGCCGCGCCTCCGGCCTCGATTCGGACCGCGGCGCCTGCTGCGGCCGCCCCTGTGTTTGCGGCCGCGGCTGCCCCTCTGGCCTGTAGCCGTTCTGCTGCGCCGGCCGATACTGGCTGCGGGCGCCGGCATTGGCATTGAACCCGCCGGGCCGAGCCTGCGGATTGCCCAGGGGCCGCTGAACGGCTGCATGCTGCGGCTGGCCGTGATTCGCGTTGAAGTAGCTGGAGTGGTCGCTGCGGGCGGCCTGGATATGCGCCTGCTGCACCTGCGTTGGAGCCATATGCTGCTCGTGCATGTAGCCGCGCTCCTCGGCCGTAGGCGGATGGTTGATTCCATGCGGACCGCCGCTGTAAGAAATATGACTGTCGCGGACCACGGTATTGCGCTCCACAACGGTGCGGTCCTCGTAGACGCGGTCTCGACCCCATCGGGGGCCTTCGCCCACGCGCATCACCGCTCTGTTGTAGGCGAATTCATGCCCACGCCAAGCGCCGCCCACGAATCCGATACCCATGTACCCGAAGCCGTAGTTGACGCCGCCGTAGTATCCCACGTGGGGGCCCCAGTAGCCGGAATGAAAGACGAACACTGCGCCTTCATAGCCCCAGTAAGGCGGGGTCCAGAGCGCGCCTTCATACGGCGCGGGCACCCAGGCGCCGGGAACCCAGTAATAGCCGTCAGGGCCGTAGCCCCAGTAACCCGGAGTCCACATATATCCGGGCTCGGGACACACGGGTTGGACATAAACCGGAAGAATTGGCGGCGCAAAGCCAACGCTGATAAACACGCCGGCGTGGGCCTGGGAAACGGGAATCAGCGGGAGCAACAACGCCAATAAAAGCCAGCGCAAGGAACGAAATAGTTTCATATCGGTTTCCTCCTCGATCGTACGCGCCCGCCTGCCTTACACGGGAACTGCGGTTAGGAGCAGGGGGGAGGGTTCGATTTTTCTTATGTTTACGGCCATAGTGCGGGCCGCCCGGCAGTGCTTTTTACCGGTCATTGGATTGGACACGTCGAGCGACTGGAAGTTGCGAAAAGGAGGGCCGCTATGAGGTTACATTCCAGGCTCCGAGCATGCGCCGGAGGAGCAGGAGCTGGCCCAGGTGGTAGCTATTATGGTCGGCGGCGACGAGCGCCTCGCGGAGCACCGTCTGGCCGCTGCCGTGGGGAATAGGCGCATACAGATCCGTGGATTCGTCGGCAACGAGGGCGCAGAGAGAGTGCAGGTCGTCGCAGAAGCTGTTGACGCTCCGATCCCAGGCTTTCTCGTCGGGCGGCTCGGGAAATTTCGGCCAGTAGCCGTCAGGGAACGACGGCGAAATATGATCGGGGTCGCGGGAGAATTCCAGGATGTCCCACTGCGCGATGCGCATGTGCTCCAGCAGCTCCCACGGCGAGTGCGGCGAGCCCTTGGGACGCTTGCCGCGCAGGTCGACGGGAAAGTCCTTGATGCCCTCAGCGATGCTGGTATGGGCATTGCCGGTCTTTAGGTTTTCAATGAGCTGCTGGCGCAATGCGGCTTGGTTGTCCATGAGTGGCGAGGCTCCTTCTGTGTCCGATTAGTTGACGCTCGGCGAGAGGCAGAAGATGCTTCTTTGGCTCGCGAAATCACCCCGCCGCCACCTGCTCGGCGCTCCCTCGCTTCCTGAACTTCTTCCGGTAATAGACCTGCCAAATGACGATCCCCGGAACCCCGATGATCGCCGGCCCCAGCCACACCCACCATGCGTTCCCGAAGTGCGGCGCCAGGTTAACCACGACGAATGCCGTAACCGCCGCGATGTAGCTGGCAATCATTCCCCGCATATGCAGGAACCACCAGAACTGCTTCTCCTCCGGCGGTTGCAAGAACGTTGCCAGCGACCGCCCCGCAAGAAGCATTCCCAGCCCTCCGAATACGATGGCAATAACGCCCGTGCCTGGGACCAGCCGCGGCCGGAAGTAGCCGACCCACACGAGCGCAGCGCTCGCCGCAAACGTCACCAGCGCCGCCGCCCAGTCGAACCAGCGCGCATGGCCGTCCCGCACCAGGTCCTTAAGGAACAGAATCCGATAGGCTGAAAAGGCTGCGTAGAAGCTGAAAACGGCCACCAGCGCCAGAAACACGATGGGCAGCGCAATCGACAGCACCAGCGCCGAAGCCGCCACGCCGGCCATGGCCCAGAAGTAAATCTTGCCCCAGCGCCGGTGCGTCCGCCCGCCCTTCGCGGTCAGCAGCGCCACCGGCGCGCATACAAACGCTACGCCCCCGCACGCAATGTGCGCCCACAGCAGGACCCGAAGAAACAGCGCCCAGGCTGGATGCATTGCTTCACCTCGATTTTTTAGAGACGGTCAGGGAATCGGCGCGAGAGCTGCGCCGTTGTCGTGTACTACGCGCCGTGGACGAAGTTTGTTCCAGCCTCTTACTCAAGCAAACATTGACCGCACGACAATAACAGCGCAGGATAATAGTGATAGAGAGCTCTCGATGGCAACCACAGCCACCAACCCGAAGCAACAGGCACATGAGCTTATTGATCGTCTGTCCATCGGACAGGCATCAGCCGTCGTAACGTTGATCACATCCATGCTCGATCCGGTGGACCGCGCAATTGCCAACGCACCGATCGACGATGAGCCGACGAGCCAGGATGAGGCACGCGATATTATCGAGGCGCGTGCGGCTTACGAACGCGGCGAGATCGTTTCCAACGAAGAAGTGTTGGCCGAGTTTGGGCTTTCGTCTGAGGATTTCGAACGCATGGGACAGGCGCCGATCGATCCAAAACCGCACCAGCCGGAAATGTGAATATGGGCCGAAAAAAGATTGCCTGGAGAGATCGGGCCAAGGCCCAGCTCCGCGCCATCTGACTCCGTCTCAATTAGCCGGTCAGAATCTTTGCGCCTTCATGCCACTCCCGCTCATCGTTCGCCGCGGCGAACGATGAGCGGGGCACAGTTCGTGCACTGCTCCTGAAATCAAGCGATCACTGCTGGAACTTGAACGCCTTGTCCGGGTGCGGCGGTGCCGCCGGGACCGGCCTCGGGTCTTCCTTGATCTCCTGCTCCAGCACCTCGATTCCCTTCTTGAGCTGCGCATCGTCGCCGGAGAACGCGTCGCGCGGCAGGTTGTCGACCACGATGTCAGGCTCGACGCCGTGGCCTTCAACAAGCCACTTGCCGTCGGCATATACGCCGGTTTCCGCTGCGGTGGCCACGCCGTTATCGGCCTGCACGTTGGAGCCGGAGAGCCAGATCTCGCCGCCCCACGTCCGCATGCCGATCACCTTGCCCAGCTTTAGCCGTTCCACGCCCTCGCTAAATGCCTCGCCGTCCGAAGCCGTCTCATGATCGCAGAGGACCACAATGTGTCCGCGGAAGGCGTACTGCATGTTCCAGCTCGGATTGCCGACGCGCGGCTGCCAGTAAAACCAGGCCTGGCGCAGCAGCTTCGACAAAAGCCATGAGTCGATGTTGCCGCCGTGGTTGTGGCGGACATCGATGATGAGCCCCTGCCGGTTGAATACCGGGTAGTAGTCGCGCGCCCACTGGTCGATGTCGTCGGAGACCATGGAGCGCAGGTGGACGTAGCCGATGGTCGAGTTCGACGCCTTGTCGACGGCGAGCCGGCGGGTGTACTCCCACTCGGCGTAGCGCATCTGTCCATCCTGGTTGAAGCTGATGGGCTTGACCAGCACGTCGCGGCCGGCCATCGCAGCCGCATCGCCTTTCTCGCTCTTGACATGGATGAGCACCTGCTGGCCGGCCTTGCCCCTCAGCAACTCGGTTTCGTCGGTCACGCTCAGCGCGTCCACGCCGTCGATGGAAGTGATGACTTCGCCTTCCTTCACCAGCGAGTCGGGACGCGCGAACGGCGGAGCCTGGTCCGGAAGATCGGGATCGTGGGCGTAAATGTGTTCGACAACGAAACCGCCGGCTTTTTCATCGCGGCGCAGGCGCGCGCCGAAGGTGGCCAGGTCGACGTGGTCGCCGGGCTTGCGTGCGTCGCCGCCTTCAACAAAAGTGTGCAGCGCGGACAGCTCGCTGACCATCTGCGCGATAACATCATTGAGCTCGTCGCGGTCGGCCACGCGATCGACCAGCGGCAGGTAGCGATCGCGCATAACAGGCCAGTCGACGCCGTGCATCTTGCGGTCGTAGAAGTAGTCGCGCTCCAGCCGCCAGGCATCGAGGAAGAGGCCGTGATACTCCTGGCGCGGGTTGGTGGTGATCACCCAGTGGGAAAGATCGATCTCGGCCTTGCCCTGGGCCTTGGGATCGGGGCTCTTCACGCCGCCGTCGAAGATGTAGAACTGGTCCTTCTTGGCGACGATCATCTTCTTGCGGTCGGCGGAAATCTCGAATCCGAGGACGTCGCTCATAACTGTATCGGGCTCGTCGCCCTTGTTGGCGATGTCGAGACACTGAACGGACTGGTGCCGACCCATTTCATCGGAGGCGCTGACCCAGCACAGGCGCTTGTCCGTGGCCTGCAGGCTTCCGTAGTTTCCGGCGAGCACCGGGACTTCCGTAACCCGATCGGCCAGGCCGGCCAGATCGATCTTCACCTCGGGCGGCTTCTTCTCTTCAGGCTTCTTTTCATCGGGCTTCTTGTCGTCGGCTTTCTTGTCCTCAGGTTTGGCGGAGGCGGCCGAGTCCGCGGGCTTTTTGTCGGATGGCTTTGTGTCCTTGGCGTCGGCGGGCTTGGTCTCAGGTTTGGTCTCAGCAGGCTTCGCCTCGTCCTTTTTCTCCGGATTCAGCTCATCCGGCGGAAGAAATGGCGAGCGCAAGCCCTCAGTAAGCGCGAATTGGTAAATCTTTACCGGCTTGTCGAAGTGCGGCTCGGGCTCGCGCGGTCCCCACGGGCCGGGGATGGTGGTTTTAAGGTTGCGGTCGGAGAGCAAATAGAGCCATTTGCCGTCAGCGCTCCACTCCGGGCTGCCGGAGTTGAAGCGGTCGTCGGTGATGGCCTGGATGGCGCTGGTGTCGACGTTGAAGAGCTTGATTTGCTGGAAGGAGTTGTCGGCAGTCTCAGAGTAGGCAAGCCACTTGGAGTCGGGCGACCAGCGCAGGTCACCGAAGTCACCGTTCATCGATTGCGCGATGCGGCGGTTCCAGGAGCCCCGATTCTCTGATTTCTCAATACGCTTCTCCTGGCCGCCCTTGATGTCGTAGAGCCAGAGTTCCTGGTCCTTGTTGGTGTGGGCCAGCCAGCGGCCGTCGGGCGAAACCACGCCATCCCAGCGCAGGACTTTTGCGTCGTTGGTCCATTGCTCCGGCTTGCCCACCCCGTTGGCGGGAAACTTCCAGAACTCGGTTTCGCCGGATTGCGTGGAAAGAGCAAGGATCGATTTGCCGTCAGGCAAAAAACGCGCTTCCCGGAATCGGACTGCGGAGTCGGAAGCAACCTTGACAATGCGGCCGGATTTTTCCGCCGGCATCACAAACACTTCGCCGCGAGCGGTGAACACGGCCGCTGATCCGTCCGGCGAAATGTGCACCTCGGTCAGGTAATCCATCGGCTTCTTCACCCAGTGCTGGCGCATCTGGTCGAAGTCGGACTCAAGGGTTACGGGGATCCTGTCTTCGTGGCCGCTCGCGAGGTCGATGTGCCAGAGGTCGGCGGCGGAGGCGTAGACAATGTGGCCGTCGCGGACAGAGGCGGACTCGACATCGAAGATCTTCTGGTGGCTCTCCTCTTTCAGATCCTTGCCCTGCTCATTCATCGACCAGACGTTCATGATGCCGTCGCGGTCAGAGAGGAAGTAGACGCGGTTGTTCCAGACCATGGGGTGAGAGGAAGCGCCGTCATAGTCGGCAGTGAGAGGCTCGGCTTCATGGGTGCCGTCGAAGCGCCAGATATTTTCCGCCCAGCCGCCCTTGTAGCGCTTGGTCTGGCTCCACTGTTTGAACCAGCGGGTAAAGAAGAGGGTGTGGCCGTCAGCAGACCAGGCGGCTTCCGCGGCTTCATCCAATGGAACAATATTCCGCTTGCCGGCGGAGTCAATGAGCACGAGCTTGTCGCCGGGCAGCGTGGAGTAGCGCTGGGTGGCGATCATCAGCCGGCCATCCGGCGCCCATCCCTCGGGCTCCACGTCGCCCTCCCAGGTGCGGCGCTCGGGCAGGCCGCCGCCAACGGGCATCGTATAGACCTCGCCGGGGCCTTCGTAATCGGCAATGAAAGCCACGGTCTTGCCGTCGGGCGAGATCATGGGCTCGGTCTCCTCGCCCGCGCCGCTGGTGAGCCGGTGGGCTACGCCGCCCTCAATGCTCACAGTCCACAGATCGCCTTCGGAGTTGAAGACAATGCTGTCGCCGTAGACAGCGGGCGAGCGGTAATAGCCGTGGCGGCTGGTCTCAGCGCCGCTTGCGTCAGGCAAGGCGGCGAAGAGCGGAACGGTGAGAAAGGCAATGAGGCAGACAGCAAAAGCAACGGCAGCGCGACGCGCATTCATTGGCATGTTTGGAAGCTCCCTTTTTAACCAGGGGTGGAGTTGCAGGAGACGGGTTGCGCATGTCCCCGAAAAAGGCATTGGAAGTCCAGGAACGAGGGCTCTCTTGATCTGATTTTTGAAGGATACTACGGTGGCCGCGCCGAGCGGTGCGGCTCTTCATCGGGTACCGGAAGATAGCCCCGGACGTGGATCGGGCGGCGCGCCCCGGTGCCCCGATTCCGAGACCTCCAAGGCGTCCCGCCCAACCCCGTTAATGTGCCGCTCTATTTGCCTTCGTAGCCCCAGGGACTGCCGACTCCGGTGCAGAAATCCCATCCCGCCGTTGCCCCGAAGGTGATGTAGGGACCACAGTACCCCTTCTGCAGATCGGTAAAACCGCGGCCGGAGGAATAAATCACCCCAAGTTCTTCGGCTGACGACCAGTGAAAGTGGCCGGCCGCATTGATGATTCCCACCGTCGCGGCAGTGCCTACGCTGGTCCCGTAGACAGTGAACCATCCGCCCGCCTCGCCCTCGTAATCGTTGCTGTCATAGATCCACGTTGAGGTCTGCGGCGCCGCGTCAAACGAAACATCGGGCATCCCTCGCGTAGAACCCACCGTATTCTGAATCGAGTTCTGATACCCCGGCCGCGGCTCGTAGTAACTGAATCCGCCGCCCGCATCCATCCAGGCAACTTCGTAAAGAAAATCCCCCGTAAAAATACTGCGGGCCGTAGCCGTGCCGCCAACACACACCACGTTCCCAGAGGCACAGGGATAGAAAGTTCCCGAGCTGTCTCCAGCCGCAGTCACAAACACCACTCCGGGATAACGGAAGAGCCAGTCGGTAGACGTTTCCGTGCTGTATTCGCTCTCCCCCCAGCTCATTGAAACCTCGCCCCGGCCATACCCCGGATGAGCGCAGAAAGGTTTCCCGCAAGAAACAAGACTCGCGCCCACCCTCACCGCGGGGTAGAGATCGCTGTTGTAATCTGAGTTGGCTTCCACAAGGTAAATGGTCGCGCCCGGAGCCATCGCGTGAGCCATTTCAATGTCCAGGGATTCTTCCAGCTCCCAGCCGCCCGTAGGATCCTCCGCGGGCTTCGCGCCGCCGGCATACACCACTTTCAAATGCGCCGGCGGCAACCCAAACTGCGCGGAGTAAGTCGCCAGATCGGAGGCCGCGTTCGGGTCGTCGTACGCATCGATGACCGCGATTGCGCCCCTTCCGCCCGCGGGGTTGGTTGTCGTCACGTTCGGGTTGCAGCCCGGAACCGGCGTTACCAGCCCGTACACGCACGCCAGTGAAGCAGGTGTCTCAAACCCGTACCCTGCTATCGGCGGAAGCTCGCTGGGGGTTGAGCTCTGCCCGTCGGGCACAAAAATGCGCACGTTGGTGTGGGCGCGGACACCCGTGTCCGCTGCGCTGAATTGGCTGGATTGGGGAATCACCGTGTGTCCCCCGCGGAACGGGACGGATTGGGCTGAAGTGGATGCGGCGATCGCCAGCAACCCGGCAATCGCAAAATCAGAGCAACCTGCTGCTATTTTCATGGCGGACACTCTCCGGATTTCTTCAGGTTCTGCTTTAAGGTTTAGGATCCCGTCCTCGAACGCCCACCATCGATTCGCGGCTCCGGTCGCAATGCCCGGTCTTGGGCTTGCGAGGGCCAAAATTCCAAGACTGCAACCAGGCCTGGAACGGCATGGCTCGTCTCGGGATTGCCCTCTCGGGGATTAAGATCTCCGCTTTGAATTGTCGATAGTGTCCGGGGGTAGGGGAACCGCAGCTTTCGGCCTGGGATCGCTCCGCACGCCGCGTACTCGGCGGAGGCGTCATCAGCCTACCACGCAACCTCTCTTGAAAACCAGCTGGCCTCGCGCCCCCCCCAACTATCGCCGGCTTACAGCCACTCCTCGGAGCAAAGAGTCCCGTAGGGACGACCGAGAATAGCCCAGAACAACCCCGAAGTTCGCCCCGGCGAACGAGGGGGCAGTCCTGGGTAGGCCGCGATCGAAAGAAGAAATGGAGGTCGCGACCCGCAGGGGACACTCTCGGGATCCCGATCCGCGGCCCACGAATGGCCGACGCGCCCGGCGGACTCCTCCACGCTGGCCGACTTGAACGAAGCCGGCAGGGCGGCGGACGCTCACCCGTTTCGTGCCAGCGCCCAGACGCTGCTCGAAGTGGCTGTTGATCCTCGCCATCTCGGAGCGGAGATCGGGTTCTTCAGCGTGCTGCACACATGGGATCAGCGATTGCTGTTTCATCCGCATATTCATTGTGTGCTGCCCGCTGGAGGGCTCGCTCCCGATCAGGATCGCTGGATCAGCTCTTCACAACGGTTCTTTCTGCCCGTCAAGGTGCTCAGTCGTGTCTTCCGCGGCAAGTTCGTTGCCGGGCTCAGGACAGCGTTCAACGACGGATCACTCAGATTTCACCACAGCCTATTACATCTGGCTGATCAGCGCCGCTTCGCAGCATGGCTGCGAACCCTCTTCCGTCACGACTGGATCGTCTTCGCCAAGCGTCCCTTCGGAGGTCCAGAACATGTTCTGCGCTATCTCGGCGCGTACACGCATCGCGTCGCGATCTCCAACCACAGACTCATTGCACAGAACGATGACCACGTCCACTTCCATTGGCGCGACTCTGCACACGGCAACAAGAGGAAGCTGATGAGCTTGCACGCAGACGAGTTCCTCCGTCGCTTCCTGCTCCATCTGCTTCCGCGGGGCTTTGTTCGTATCCGCAACTTCGGCTTCATTGCCAACCGCAGTCGCGCTCCACTGTTGCCCATCTGCTTCCGACTGCTGCGTGGCTCCGCTGCTCACGCCTTATCAACAACACGCGAACCCCGCTCGAGTTCATGGCGCTGTCCCGCATGCGGTGGAACGATGCGCGTCATCGATCGCCTCTCGGCTGCCGATCTTCTCCTACGCTCGCCGCCTCCGCTCACGAAGTGTGCCGCATGATTATGCACCCTGGACATCGCCGTCATCACGTTGCACTCAGCCAACAGGAGTTCCCTTCGTCCGATCACTGCAGCAGTTGCCAGATTACTAACTTGACCGGCTGTTTGGAGCCTCGAATGGACCTTTCACACTCGATTCAGCCGATCAAGAAGGCTTCAATCCCATGGCATTCACCAGCAAAGGAAGTTGTCGTGGGCTGCAGAACGCTTGGTGGCGTGGATGTTCTTTGTTTTGTCATAACGACTTGTTTTTGTTGTTTTGGTTGCGCGGCATCTGCCGTGTTCGCCGAAACGAGGCGGTCAAACCGCCCCGCTCCGGCAAAATGTTTCAAGGATCTTAACGGATCAGGCGGTTCGTCGGCGGTCTGGAGCTTGAAAATGGCGGCTGCTGTCCCTGCGCCGATTCAAGGGCGTCAAGCCGCTCGCTTCAAATCACTGACGCCCGCAGAACCAGCGTTTCCTGAAGGTTGGTTTTGGTCTGCTGCAACGCGGTTTGGAATTGCGCCAGAGGCCGCCGACAGGGTTCGGGCCTGCGTCATGATTTGGGTGGTGGTGGGCCTTTTGGGAATTCACCTCGGCCATAATGGAATCGTTGACCGGAGCCGGGGCGAACGCCGCGTCGCGCGACGGCAC
>CAWBIG010000258.1:0-41939 GCA_963788435.1 uncultured Acidobacteriota bacterium
AGCTCCGCCGCTTTTACTCCGGCTTGATGCCCAGCGTGCTGTCCTGCTTCGCCAGCTTCACCCTGGCGTTCTCCAGCTTGTGCTCCACCTTGGCCATCTCGCCGGGGTCCTGGTCCAGCTCGGGGGTCTTCTGGAACTCCGCCACCGAAAGCGCCCATTGCTCGGCCGCCTGTCGAATGCGTCCCGTCTTCTCATAAAGATCGCCCATGTGCTCGTGGACCGTGGGATCGGTCTGGTCGCGTTCTACCGCCTGGCGCAGATTGTCTTCGGAAAGCTCGTATTCGCCCATCTTGAAATATACCCAGCCAAGTGAATCCAGATACGCGCCATTCATCGGCTCCACGTCCACCGCTTTGCGAATCAGCTTCAGCGCCTCGGGAAGGCGCACGCCCTTGTCGGCGAACATGTACCCCATGTAGTTCAGCGTCATGGCGTTGGCCGGATCCACGTCCAGCGCCTGGCGGAAATAGCCCTCTGCCTGGTCCATGTGCTTCTGCCGGTCGGCCAGCGCGCCCTTCAGGAACAACAGGTAAAGCCGGTCGTCGCTCTTGGTCGCGAGCGGCGCCGCCTTGGCCAGTGCATCATCGGCTTCCTTCCAGCGGCGCAGGCGCGTATAAATGTTACCCAGCGCGAAGTACACTGAGCGATCGTCGGCGCTGTTGTTCAGCATGCCGTTGGCCATGGCCAGGCCCTCTTCGATCTTGCCCTGGTCCACCAGCTCGCCGGCATACATCAGCTTCAGATCGCGATCTTTGGGATTGGCGGCCACGGCCTCCTTCGACACCTGGACCGCTTGGTCGAACATCTTGGCGTCGTTGTAGGCGTCCACTTCCAGCTGGTAGCCCCGCGTCGCCTGTTCTCCGCCCATCTCCACCATCTTCTGGTAGGTGGCGATCGCCTGCTCGGTCTTGTTCTGCTCGTGGTACAGCGAACCGAGGCGCTCCAGGAAGATACCGCGGTTGTTCTTCTCTTCCGTCGTGTAAGCGCCGTTGGCGTGTGAGGTCTGGTCCACCATGGCCTGGTAGCAGGCGGTCGCCTCATCGTAACGGCCCAGGATATCGAGCAGCATGCCTTCCTGGTAGCCGGCTTCCAGGTTCTCCGGCTCCTTCTTTCGCGCCTCCCGGATGGTGGCAAGCGCGTCCTCGTACTTGCCCTGGCGGCGCTCAATTTCGGCCATTTTGACCAGTGGGCCGGCATCCTCGCTGTCCGCCTGCGTCAGCGACCGGAAGGTCTTCAGCGCGGCATCGTACTGGTTGTCGTTCATCTGCGCCTGCCCCAGCGCGGTCAGCGTGGGTACGTCGTCGGGCTGCAGGTCCGCGGCCCTCTGGTACGCGGCGATGGCGTCCTTGGAGCGCTTCAGCTGGTCGTAGGCGGCGCCGAGGGTGAACTCCATGCGCCCGGTCCGGTCGTTCTCCGGAACTGACTCGATCACCTTGGCTGCCTGGTCCAGGTTCCCATTCTCGGTGTAAACCCGCGCCAGGTTCAGGATCACGTCTTCTGAATCCGGCTCGATCTGCCGCGCGGTGTTGAACTGCTCCTCGGCTTTGGCCGACTCATGCTTCACGGTGTAAAGCTGGCCGAGAATCATGTGATCTTCCACGCTGCGCGGGCTGAGCGTGACTATTCTTTCGAATTCGCCAATGGCCAGATCGATCGTGTTTCCTGAGGGCTCGCTGGCCGAGCTGGCATTCTGCTGGTCGCTCAACTGGCGCAGGTAAATACGGCCCAGCAGCTTGTGCGCATCCACATCGTCCGGATGCGCTTTGATGATCTCCTTGGCCGTCGATTCGGCGTCGCGCATGTGGCCCGGCATGCGGAAATAGAGCTCGGCCAGGCCGTTCTGCAGCTGTGCCGATCCCGGATCTGCGTTGATCGCGTATTTGTACTCGTCAATCGCGTGCTGAATATATTCCGGACGCCCCGTGTTGACCGCTTCTTCTTCGTACATGTCGGCCATGGCGGCGTGGAAATAAGCCGAGCCGCGATTCGGCGCCTGGCTCGTTTCCGCGCTCGCACTTGCCGCCGGTTTGTCAGGCGCTGGGGTGGTTTGGCCGTTCACTACGCCCGAGGGCGCCGCGGATACGGCTAGCAGCAAAACGATCGGCAGGTAAGTTTTCTTCATAGACACTGATGGGGATTCCTTGCCTCAGGCCGGGGTGGGGAGGGCGACTCCACTCGCTTGCCGGTCAAAAGGGCTGCCCAGGCAGCCAGTGGTAATGGCGCCTGTACTTATTGACGATTCTACGCGGAATTTGGTTCGCCTGGGGTCGGAAGGCGCGAAATTCCGAATCCAACGGGGCAACAAATGGTCTTGGATGCCTCGCTGCTCGTTTACCTCCCTGCGATGGGCGATCCTCAGCCACCCGCTTGATTGTTCTCCGCCAGGTCAATGGCAGCCATCTGCGATTCGTGCTTTCTTAACTGCCAGAATTGAAGGAACTCCGCGTAGAAAATTAAGAATGGGAACGTGACGCCGAGTAACGCGGATGCGAGCCAGATCTCAAACTCATTTGCCGGTGGACCTGACCTGAGCGGGCCGCTGATGGATCGGGAAAGAGCGCCATAGAGCAGCGCAAGCACGGTGCCTGTTACGGCTGAGGTCAGGACATTTAGAACACCTTTCACCGGTTGCGCAAACTTCCCGAACAGAGTTCCATGGAGCATATTCCTGACGATGATAGTTCCGAAAATGAAGGGGATCGGAACACGGACCATGAATCTGAGCGGGTCCATCCCTGGCACAAAGACTCCCAAATAGAGGATGAATGCAGAGAGCACCAGGCAAAGAAGGGTCCAGACCAGTCCGAGCATCGGCTGCCTCATCAGTCTCGCAGACAGAGTGAAAGGCCAAAGATCGAAATTAAGCACAACAAACATCATTGCGTTAAAGGTGATGTAGAAGACCAATGCGAGGTTGGCATTAAAGAGCCCGTGGGGATCGAGGGACGGGACATAGACGGGCGCGCCCTGCATGAAGGAATAATCAAAAAACAGGCGGAACAAGAAATAGTTAATGACATAACAGGCGGCAAGCATCACCAGGCCGGCAGCGACGGGATTCTTGATGAGGGAGCTGAAGGGCCAGCCGCCAAACATGATGGCCGCCGTGAAAGTCACCCCCACCATTGCAATGGTGCACGCCATGAGCATTGGCGCCGGGGGATTGACATTACCGCCCACAACGGCTCGCGTTGCAGCTCCGCCAACTGCTCCTACCAGGAGCGTCAACAGGATCAGCAGAATCCCCTTGAGCGGTTGGGTGCAAGACGCTGCAAATTCCGGTTTCTTGCATTCCCAGGAGATGCCGATAACGATTTCCATTGGAATGAAGGAGATGAGGCAAAAAGAAACCCAGCCCATAAACTTCGGGGCATCAAAGAGTGAGATGAAACCAAGTGAAACTGCGATAACGAGCGCCGAAGCGGCAATGCCGGCGAACGGTTGCTTAAGGTTCATTTTCTCGGTTTCTCAGAGAACAGAATACCCTTCTGATTGAGACGGTACGCAGGGCGATGGACCGCGTCAACCCGCCACAGTTCAATGCCGGAAGTGGCGAATCCCGGTAAACACCATGGCCAGTCCCAGGCGGTCGGCGGCATCGATCACGTCCTGGTCTTTCACGCTGCCCCCCGGCTGAATGACCGCGGTTGCGCCCGCCTTTGCCACGGCTTCCAGGCCATCCGGAAACGGAAAGAAAGCGTCGGACGCCGCGACCGTTTCCTTTAGCGGCAGAACGGCCTTCATGGCGCCGAACAGGGCAGCGTCCACGCGGCTCATCTGCCCGGCGCCAATTCCCACGGTCTGGCCGTCGCGGGCGTAGACAATCGCGTTGCTTTTCACGTGCTTCGAGACGCGCCAGGCGAAGATGAGGCTGCGCAGTTCCTCGGCGGTGGGCGGCCGCCAGGTGACCACCTTTAACTCGGCTCCGGCCACGCGGGCTGTGTCGGCATCCTGGAGCAGAAGGCCGCCGGAAACCTGCTTGACTACCGGCCGTGGTGGCGCGGACTTGATCTCCACCAGCCGCAGGTTCTTTTTGGCCGCAAACCGCTCCCGTGCCTCCGGCGTAAACTCAGGCGCTGCAATGGCTTCCACAAACAGCTTGGCAATCTCCTCGGCCGCCGCGCCGTCCACCGGCTGGTTAATTCCGATCACGCTGCCGAAGGCCGAAACCGGATCGCAGGCCAAGGCTTTCCGGTACGCCTCAAGCACCGTGGCGCCGGTGGCTGCGCCGCAGGGGTTGGTGTGCTTGATGATGGCCACGGCGGGTGGGTCGGTTTCGGCCGGCTTCAGCTCCTGGGCCAGCTCCCAGCAGGCGTCCAGGTCCACCAGGTTGTTGAAACTTAACTCCTTGCCCTGCAATTGTTTTGCCCCGGCAATGCCAAGGCCCGATCCGTCGGCGTAGAGTGCGGCACGCTGGTGGGGGTTTTCGCCGTAACGAAGCGATTGAGCCAGTGGGAAGTTGATGCGCAGCGTCACCGGGAACTCGTCTATTTCGTCCTGGATGGCTTCGCCCGGCCGGGGCGCGTCTCCTATCGCATCCAGGGTGTTGGCGATGGCGGAATCGTAGGCCGCAGTTGTGGAATAAGCCTGCTTGGCCAGCCGCCAGCGGGTTTCCCGGCTCAGCGCCCCGCCATGGGCCGCAAGTTCCTGAGCCAGCGCGGGATAATCGGCTACGCGGGTGACGATGGCCACATCCTCGAAGTTCTTGGCCGCCGACCGGACCATCGAAGGCCCGCCAATATCAATGTTTTCAATCAAATGGCCGAAGGCGAAGCCCGGTTGCGCGGCCGTTTTTTCAAAGGCGTAGAGGTTGACCACCACCATGTCGATGGGCTGGATACCATGCGCCGCGACAGCCGCCTCGTGCTCGGCGTTGCCGCGGATGAAAAGCAGCCCGCCATGGACCCTGGGATGGAGGGTCTTCACGCGGCCATCGAGCATTTCAGGAAATCCGGTGAGGTCGCTGATGTCCCGGACGGCCAGGCCCGCCTCGCGGATAGCGCGGGCGGTGCCGCCGGTCGAAATCAACTCCGCGCCGAACCCGGCCAGCGCCCTGGCAAACTCCACCAGCCCGGTCTTGTCGGTTACGCTCAGCAACGCTCGCCGTATCTTCTTTTCTGCGCTCACGCTATCCCCCGGAGCCTTTGCGCCGGAAATGCGATGACAGGATGACGCCGGACGCGAAACAGGCCACATTCCAGAGTACATCTCGTTTGCCGGGCCAACACTCGAAGGCGCAGACTTCAGAATCGGTTAGAGTGGAGGAATGGGAAGCTTCCCTCCCAACTACGAGCGCGGGTCCGTTCCTGGTGAGCAGGTTCCGGAGATTCTGCCGCCCGACAGGTACATTCCGCCGCCGCCGCAATACGGCTACGGGCCCCAGACCCCGCAGCCGCCTCGGCCGCCGCGGCCACGGCGCCGCTGGGCGATGGCGCCGGGCACTTACACGCTGGTGGGCATCAACTGCGCGGTTTACCTGCTGATGGTCTTCTCCAGGGTGAACCCGATCACGCCCAATACTGGAGACCTGTACCGGTGGGGTGCAAACAACGCCGGCGCCGTGCTCCTCAACGGAGAGTGGTGGCGGATTGTCACCGCGATGTTTGTCCACGGCGGCATCCTGCACCTGGCTCTCAACATGTGGTGCCTGTGGAACCTGTCCTTGCTGGCCGAGCCGCTGATGGGGACCTTTGGCGTGCTGGCGACATACTTGCTTACCGGGGCCGCAGGGAACCTGCTGTCCACCTTCTGGAACTTCCTGCACCCCATTCATGAGGGCGGAGCCATCGTTTTCCCAGTGGGCGTTGGCGCATCGGGCGCGGTCTTCGGCATTGCCGGCGCGCTGATCGTGCTGCTGAAGACCACGCGATTGCCCGTCCCTCCCGAGGAGCTGAAGAAGCTGCGCCGATCGGTGATTTACTTTGCCGTAATCAACCTCGTTCTTGGGCTCTCCATCAATGTAGGCACGGCCCATTTCGGATCGGGGATCGCCGTGGACAACTTTGCCCACCTGGGAGGATGCTCTTCAGGGCTTTTGATGGCGGTGCCGATGGTGCCGCGAATCGGCAGCCCGAGGGAGTCGTTTATTGCACGGCGCCGAGCAGCGGTGATCATGCTGACCGGGATCCTGGTGCTGTTCGCGTACTATTTATCGACCCTGGCGCAGCGGTAATGTAAACGCATTGGCAGCTATCAGCAATGAATTGAATATGTTATTGGACATAACATACCAACCTGTTGGTATGTTATGCGAAATTGCCGAGCCGGAGAACACTCCGCAGCTAAGTTGTTGAAAAATTTGAGTAGTTTCGGAACTCAGCCAGGCGCCACGGGTTGTTTTTTAAGACATACAAACCGGTCGGTATGTTAATTCTTCTCCCTTCTTTTTGGGGTGGCTCCAATGGGGGTCTGAAACGGCGGAGACCCGGCTTTCGAAGAGGCAGCAGCAGGCGGGGCGTATCCGGCATCACTGCCTGGAGCGCGAAGCGGGATTTGGGATAAGACCTATGCGGGTGAGGGGTCTGATTGTCTTTGCCGTGATACTGGGTGCGCTCCGGGGGACGACGCCAGCGCAGAACTCCACGAGCATCTTTCGCAACACCGACCCCGCCGTCGCTTACACCGGTTCGGCTTCGTGCGTGGTGGCGGGTTGCCATGAGGCGATCGGGCAGACCTATTGGAAGACCCCGCATGGGCAATCGATGGCGCCCGCGAACCGGCCGCAAGAGCTGGCGCGTGTGCCGCACGCATTTACGGTGTCGAACCCGAAGAACCACCGCACCTACACGGTGTATCAACGGGGCGGCGAGCTTTACCAGAGCGTGACGGAGCTGGATAAGCACGGTCACCGGCTCTACTCGCAGGCCCACAAGCTGGATTATGTTTCGGGCGGCGAGCGCACCGGCTACAGCTATCTCTATCGAGTGGGCGGATGGATGTTTCAGGCGCCGCTGTCGTTTTACGCTCCTTCGAAGACGTGGGAGTTGTCGCCTGGCTACCCGGCGGACGATCCCGGCTTTACGCGGGTGATGACGACGGGGTGCCTGGTATGCCACAACGGGCAGCCCGACCCTGTGCGCGGGCGCGATGGATTGTTCAAGGATCCGCCGTTCCGGTTTGGGGAAATTGCCATCGGCTGCGAGGCGTGCCACGGGCCAGGCGAGCTGCACGTGAAGGCAATGCGGGAGCATCCCGGGCGGGTGCTGCGGCCGAACGAAGTGGACACGACGATTGTGAATCCGGCACGGCTTTCGCCACGCCTGGCCGACGACATTTGTCGGCTGTGCCACCAGGCGGGCGATGCGGTGGTGAACCTTCCCGGCAAGGGCGACACGGATTTCCGGCCGGGGACCGAGCTGGCGTCGACCATGGCGATCCTGAAGGTGCCGATCAAGCCGGAGCAGCGCGCGCAGGCCAATGAACTGGAGACGCAAGCGCCGGTGCGCGGCAGCCTGGAGATGGCGCTGTGGTGGAAGAACTCGACCATGGAACTGAGCCGCTGCTACACCGCAAGCCACGGCAAGCTGCAGTGCGGAAGCTGCCACAGCGAGCATCATGGTCCGGCGCCCGGGGAGGAGAAGGCGGCCTATCGCGCGGCGTGCCTGAAGTGCCACACTGAGACGAGTTGCGCGCTGAAGCCGGATGCGCCGGAGCGCGCGGCGGCCGGCGATTACTGCGTGGCCTGCCACATGGAGAGGCGGCCAGTGGCGGGCATAGCGCACTCCAACGATACCAAGCACCGGATTGTGCGCTATGCGGGGCAGCCGCTGCCGGAGACGGCATTTGCGCGGCCGCGGCCCGACCTGCCCGGGCTGTTGTGGCTGAACCGGCCGGCAGACGGCTCGCCATTGCCAGGCCCAACCCAGCTGGAAGCATACTGGACGGCTGCGCGGAAGAGCGCCTCATTGTGGCCGCTGTGGGAACGCAAGCTGGGTGAGCTAGAGCGGGAAGAGAATGGCGACCCCGACGTGCGGAACGCATTGGGGGTGGTGGCGCTGGCGGCAAAAAGGGACTATCCCCGCGCCGCGGACGACTTTGAGCGCGCGATGAAGGGCGGATCGGAGCAGCCGACGACGTTCCTCAACCTGGCCACGGCCCTGGATGGAGCGGGCGACGCGCGGGGCGCGGAGAATGTGCTCGAGCGCGGCGCGCGGGCGTATCCGTGGAACAGCGCATTGCTGACCCACTGGGCGCAGGAGTGCGCGAAGCTGGGCGAGGGATGGAAGGCGCACGATGCGCTGGCGGCGTATAACCGCGAGTTTCCTGAGGATGAAACTGTGCGCCAGGCGCTGGGCGATCTGCAGGGCGTGATGGCCATACCGAAACGGCCGGCGGAGAACACCATAGTACCGAGATAGGCACGGATTCCGCTGCGCTGCAGGGCTTTCCCTTTTCCGTTGAGTGAGACGGCTGGTATTCTTTCGGCAAATGACCTCCCCGGCAATTGAGACGCACAATCTTACCCGGCGCTTCGGCGAGTTGACCGCCGTCGACGATGTGACCTTCAGCGTGGCGCCAGGGCAGTTTTTTGGATTCCTGGGACCGAACGGCGCCGGCAAGTCCACTACCATCAAGATGCTGACTGGGCTGCTGGAGCCGAGTTCGGGCTCAGTGCAGATCCTGGGGCAACCGTTTACGGCAACGTCGCTGGACGTGAAGCGGCAGATCGGCGTGGTGCCGGAGGGGATGGCGCTGCTGGGCCGTCTGACCGCGCCCGAGTACCTGCGCTTTGTGGGCCGCATGTACGGCCTCGACCGGGTGACCACCAACCAGCGCACCGACGAGCTGCTGGAGTTTATGCAGCTGGCCAACGAGAGCCGCAAGCTGGTGACGGATTTCTCCCACGGGATGCAGAAGAAGCTGGCTTTGGCGGCGGCAGTGATTCACGGGCCCAAGGTGCTGTTCCTCGATGAACCTTTTGAGGGCGTGGATGCCATTGCGGCGGGAAGCCTGAAGGCGATGCTGCAGGGAATGATCCAGCGCGGCGCAACCATCTTCCTCACCACCCACGTGCTGGAGATCGTGGAGCGGCTGTGCTCGCACGTGGCCATCATCAGCAAGGGGCGGCTGGTGGCCAACGGATCCATGGAGGAATTAAGGTCCGGGGTGGCAGCGACCCTGCCGGGCGCCGAGAGCGGGCAAAAGCTGACGCTTGAAGAGATGTTTCTCTCAATTGTGGGCGCGGGCGGCACGGAGCCGACTCAGGAGCTTTCATGGCTGGCGTAGCGGAGAGCATGCCGGGGCACGTGGGAACGGGCATGTTCAGCGCGCTGGCCCGCATGCAGTATGCCGCGCTGGCGCGGATGCGATGGAACACGTTCCGGAACGGCGTGCACAGCCGCAAGGGCGCAATGGAGTTAGGCGCGCGCGTCGGCATGACGCTGCTTTACGTGGTCATGGGACTTGGCATGGCCTTCGGCCTGGGCGCGGCCGCCTTCCAGATCACCAGTAGCGGCAACTGGAAGTTTGTGCCCATCCTTTTCTGGGTGGTTTGCTTTCTGTGGCAGATTGTGCCCATCTCGATGGTTTCGTTTCAACAGCAGTTCGATCCCGGCGGGCTGCTGCGCTTTCCGGTAAGCTTTGGCGGGTATTATCTGCTTCATTTGATCTTCGGCCTGGTGGATGCCTCCACCATCATGGGCGCATTCTGCTGTACGGGCATGCTTATCGGGGTCAGCGTGGTGCGGCCGGACCTGTTCGGCTGGATGGCGCTGGCCTTGATTTTCTTTGCGGTGTTCAACGTGTTCCTGGTGCGCGCCATCTTTGCGTGGATCGAACGCTGGCTGGCGCAGCGGCGCACGCGGGAGATTCTGACCGCGGTTTTTTTCGCGGGGCTGCTGGCGATGCAGCTATTCAACCCCGCGCTGGGGATGGTCAAGTATCAAAACCCGAACAGCGCCGCTGCCAAGGTCGTGCGCGAGCACAGGGCGGTCACGCTGGGTCCGTGGATAAACAGGGCGGTTGAGGTGCAGCGCTGGCTGCCGCCGGGACTGGCGGCGAACATGCTGGAAGAAGCGCAAGCGGACAAACCGGCGCAGTCGCTGGCGTCGCTGGCATTGCTAGGAATCTTCGTGGTGGGTACGGGAGGGGTGCTGGCAGCACGGCTGAGATCGGAATATCGCGGCGAGAGCCTGGGCGAAGCGCCGGCGCGCAAGGAAGCGCAGCGGCGAAGGGGAGAATGGCTGATCGACGGCTCGGGTCCGGTGGCCGCGGTCATGGAAAAGGAACTGCGTACGCTGATGCGCGCCATGCCGTTCCTGTATTCGCTGGGCGCACCGCTGCTGATGGTGTTTGTGTTTTCCAGCATGTTCCGCACCCACCACTCCATCACAAAGTTTCCCATTGCGCTGCTTTTGTTTCTTGCGTATGGGCTGGTGGGGTTCACGCAACTGCTTTACAACAACCTTGGCGGCGAGGGCGCGGGAATTCAGATACTGTTCCTTTCGCCCACACCGATTCGCACCGTGATCTTCGCCAAGAATCTCTTCCACTCAGGCCTGTTCGCGGTGGAGGCAGTGATCATCTGCGGCCTCTCCGCCTGGCGCATCGGCCTGCCCGAACCGGTTGCGCTGGCCGCAATACTCTGCTGGCTGTTGTTTGCGATGCCGGCCCACCTGGCTGCCGGCGACCTGTTCTCGCTCCTTATGCCTTACCGCATCAACCTTGGCCGCATCGGGCGGCAGCGAGGCTCGCAGGCCAATGCGATGCTGAGCCTGCTCACCCAGGCAGGTGTCCTCGGTATCGGCATCGGAGTGATGGCGGTATGCGCGTTTTTCGGGAAACTTTGGCTGGCCATTCCCATCTTTATGGTCATGGCCGCCGGCGCCGTGATTGCCTGGTTGCGCGTGCTGAGCAACGTGGACGCGATGGCGAACCGGCGCCGCGAAGAACTGGTGAGCGAGCTGGTGCGGGCCGAGTAGCGACCATCTCCATAAGAACGCGACCTCAGGGAGGCCGAACGATGCCGCGAACTTGGTGGGCATTCCTGATTGCCTCCGCGGTTTCTGGCGCTGGGTTGTTGGCACAGACGCCGGCGTCGAATAACCAGAGCCCGCAATTGGTGCCCCGGACTCCCGATCAACGCCGAAACACCTACGAGGCGCAACGCCGCATCAACTTGCATGTCGTGGTTACGGATGCATCGGGCCAAACCGTCACCGGGCTCAAGCCAGAGGACTTCACCATTCTCGACCACGCGCAATCGCAGAAGATTGCCCGGTTTGAGGAAGTCAACGAGTCCACTGTCAAAAATGACTCCGTGCACGGCCTTGTGGTTCTGGACGCAATCGACGACGGGAACGCGGGAGTCAATCGCGTACGCAAGGAACTCGAAAAGCTGTTCTCGCAAGGCCGCGGGCCGCTGGCCTATCCGATTGAGATCATCGTGGTGTCGGACTCGGGAACCAATCAAGGCAAGCCGACGACGGATCGCGGCGCTCTGATCAATGACCTCACCGAGCTCACGCGCAACGTTCAAAGCACAGACTGCGACCAGACGGCGCCGGGAGGCGACATAAGGGACAGCCGCATCGGGGCGGCGTTCCTGGGGCAAATGGATCCGGCTCAGACACGCTGGAATTGTCTGAATTCACACCTCACGGAGTCGCTGAATGCGCTGAATCAGCTCGCCGGAAACCAGCAAAATGTGAATGGTCGTGCCATTCTAATCTGGACCGGGCCGGGATGGCCGCTGCCCCCAAAGGTGGACACGGGTCTAATCACGGGCGGGGGTGCCAGCGGGGACTTGTCGGACGCGATTTTTACACTCGAAGTGGCTTTGCAGGAGGGCCAGATCACGCTGGAAGCGGCTTCTCGGGGAAGATTCGAGCGCGCGCAAGGGGCTCGCAGGACAAGATTGCAGGGAAGTCTCGCCGGGGCCAGCCTGACGGAGCAGGAGGCGACGCTGGAGTTGCCCGCGCTTGCTGAGCAGACAGGAGGGCTGGCGCTGGAGAAGAGCAAGAGCTCGGCCGACGCTCTGAAAACTTGCCTGGCTGACGGCAAGCAGTATTACTCGGTTGCGTTTGATCCCCCGCCCGCCACGAAGCAGAACGAGTATCGTTCGATCGAAGTGAAAGTGGATCGGCCTGGCGCAACGGTGCGGACCTTGACGGGCTATTTTGCACAACCATGAAGCAGGCACTTCAATTCCTCCGCAAGTGGTTCGACCCGCAGCTCGGCGCGCGTAATTCGATCCTCGCGCGATGGGTTTTTCTGCGTGCGCTGGCGCTGATTTATCTTTCGGCTTTCTACGCGCTGCTTTTCCAAATTAAAGGATTGATTGGGCCGGATGGGATTCTGCCGGCGACCGGCTATCTTCGCGCGGCCGCACAGTATTTCGGTTCGACCCGGCTGTGGCACGTGCCCACGCTGTTCTGGATCTCGTCCAGTTCCACGGCCCTGATGACAGTGACCTGGATTGGAATCATTGCGTCGCTGGTTGCGTTCCTGAATGTCTGGCCGCGGCTCAGTTTCCTCCTCTGCTTCGTCTGTTTTCTCTCGTTCGTCACCGCGGCGCAGGATTTCTCCGGCTATCAATCGGACGGGATGCTGCTGGAGGCAGGATTCATCGCGCTGTTTTTTGCGCCGCGCGGGCTGTGGCCGGGGTTTGCATCGGCCGCACCGCCGTCACGCGCGAGCCTGTGGCTCCTGCGTTGGGAGTGGTTCCGCATCTATTTCGAGTCGGGCCTGGTGAAATTGCTCAGCGGCGATCCCGAATGGCGCCACCTGACCGCAATGGACGAGTATTACCAGAACGGCCCGCTGCCCACCTGGATCGGTTGGTATGTGCAGCATTTGCCGCATTGGTTCCAGGCCGCCACCGTGGTGCTTACGCTGGGGATGGAACTGGTTCTAGTTTGGATGCTTTTCTTTCCGCGGCGCGTGCGGCTCATCTGCTTCCTCATCGTCACCCCATGGGAGATCGTCGTCATTCTCACCGGCAACTACGCGTTCCTCAACTACATTGTGCTGGCGCTCGGCTTCCTGCTTCTTGATGACGTTTCCCTGCGGCGCGTATTTCCGGCGCGGTTCCGGCCGGGACTGGATGCAGATGCGCAGGCCGAGTCAACTGTCCATGCAGGCGCGTTTCGTCGCGCGCTTCACATTGCTGGAGTCGTCGTCTCGGCGCTGCTGCTGACATGGATCGGTTACAACGCCACCGCTGAGCTTGTCGACATTTCCGGGTCGCGCTTATTGCCGCTGGCGCCGGCTGCGGTTCTAGACCCGTTTCGCATCTCCAACCAATACGGCTTGTTTGCGGTGATGACGCGCGGCCGCTACGAGATCGAGTTCCAGGGCTCCAACGACGGCCAAAACTGGGCGCCGTACCTGTTCACGCACAAGCCGCAGGCCTTGAACAAGGCGCCGGGGATTTACGCGCCCTATCAGCCGCGTTTCGACTGGAACCTCTGGTTCGCTTCGCTCGGCGACTGGCAGCAGAACAACATGGTGCCGATCACCGAGGAGCGATTGCTCGAGAACGACCGCGACGTGATCGGGCTCTTCCGCAACGATCCATTCGGCGACAAGGCGCCCAGGCAGGTTCGCGCCGTCCTGTGGCAGTATTGGTTTACGAGCATGGCAGAAAAGCGGCAAACCGGCGACTGGTGGAAGCGCACATTCCTGGGCCTGTACGCGCCGACGATTGAGCGCACTCCGGATGGCCGATTCGAGGTGGCCGCGCCGGCCGATGAGTTCCCGGAGCACGATTGATGGCGAGCATGGGCGGCCGAATCCGGCGCGCGAACGTGATAGGCGCGGGGCCGAACGGCCTGGCCGCAGCCATCACGCTGGCGCAGGCGGGACTGGCCGTCGAGGTGTTCGAGGCCGAGGCTCAGCCCGGCGGCGCGGCGCGCACCATGGAGTTGACGCTGCCGGGATTTCACCACGATTTTGGTTCCTCGGTTTATCCCCTGGGCGCGGGCTCGCCGTTCTTCCGCAGCTTGCCGCTCGGGGAGTTGGGGCTGGAGTGGATCCACGGCGACACCTGCGCGGCCCACCCTCTGGACGACGGAACTGCGGTCTCGCTGGAGCGCACGCCGAAGGGCCAGGCACCTGAACTGGGCGAAGACGGCCACGCATGGAACGAACTGATGCGGCCGGCAGCCGAGCGCTGGTGGGACTTTGCCGCGGACGCATTGCGGTCGCCGTTGCATGTTCCCGCGCATCCGATCCTGATGGCTCGTTTCGGCCTGCACGCGGTTCAACCCGCCGCCACTCTGGCCGGGCGATTCCGCACCGAGCGTGCCAAAGCACTGTTTGCCGGGCTGGCAGGGCACTCGTTGTTGTCATTCGACCAGCCGATGAGCGCTGCGGTCGGACTCATCTTCGCAATCACCGCGGTTGCCGTCGGCTGGCCTGTTGCCAGGGGCGGCGCACAATCCATTTCCAACGCGCTCATCCGCAGGCTCGAACAGTCTGGCGGAGTGGTGCACACGTCGCGACGCATTCGCTCGCTGGACGAATTGGATGCGAAAGACGCGATTACTTTGTGCGATGTGACCGCGCGGCAACTGCTCGCCATTGCCGGATCGCGCCTTTCGCCGGCATATCGTCGCGCGCTGGAGCGTTTTCGCTCTGGCCCTGGCGCGTTCAAAATTGACTACGCGCTTTCCGAGCCCATCCCGTGGAAGGCGGCCGCATGCCGCCGCGCCATGACCGTGCATGTGGGCGGAACGTTTGGCGAGATCGCGGAAGCCGAGCATGCTGTTTCGATGGGCAAGCAGGCTGCGCGGCCGTTCCTGCTGGTCACGCAACCGTCTCTTTTCGATCCATCGCGCGCGCCTGCCGGCAAGCACACTGCGTGGGCCTATTGCCACGTTCCGCACGGCGCCAATGAGGATCGAACCCAGGCCATCGAGACGCAGATCGAGCGCTTCGCTCCCGGCTTTCGCGATTGCGTGCTGGCCCGCCGCGCGTGGTCGCCCGCGGATTTGGAATCAATGGACGCGAACCTGATTGGCGGCGACATCAACGCAGGCGCATTCAACATGCGGCAGGTGCTTTTCCGGCCGAGCCTGCGGGCTTATCGCACAGGTACGCCCGGGCTGTTTCTCTGTTCCGCGTCCACTCCGCCCGGTGGCGGCGTTCACGGCATGTGCGGATACAACGCGGCGCAGGCGGCTCTGCACGACCTTGGAATGGATTAGGCCTCGAGCAAACGCAGCACGTGGTTGACGATGATCAGGTCCTCCAACGGCGGGATCACCCGCACCACAACGCGTGAGTCACCCGCGGAGATGGTCGCTTCTCCGCGCACGTTGTTGCGATCGGCATCCAGGCGAATTCCCAACGCGCCCAGCCCGGCACAGACTTCGGCGCGCGTGGCAATATCGTTCTCGCCAATGCCGCCGGTGAATACCAGCATGTCCAGACCATTCAGCTCCGCGAAGTAACTGCCCACCCACTTCTGGATGGTCCACACGAACTTGTCCACGGCCAGCCGCGCCTTCGCATTGCCCGCCTGGATCGCTTCGCGCAGATCCCGCATGTCGTTCGAGAGTTCGCTCACGCCTAGCAGGCCGGCCTTTTTGCTGGCTACGGTCTCCAGCTTGTCGGCAGCGGCCGCGGCATTGCTTTCGGTTTCGGCAATCTTGCGCAGGATGAACAGAAGCACGCCGGGATCAATGTCGCCGGTCCGCGTGCCGCTGATGATGCCGCCGGTAGGCGTGAGCCCCATGGACGTATCCAGGCATCGCCCGTTGCGGATCGCCGTGATGGACGCGCCGTTGCCCAAGTGCGCCACCACCAGCTTCTCCGGCACGTTTGGCTCGAGTTGGTAAACGATGGACTCGTAGGAGATGCCGTGCGCGCCGAAACGGCGCACGCCCATGGCCGAGTACTCCGCCGGAATGGGCATTTGTTGTACCATCTGCGACATGGTGCGATGGAAATAGGAATCAAGGCAGACGAAGTTGGGCACGCCAGGAAACAGCTCCAGCGCCTGCCGCATGATGTAGACGGCGATGGGCGTGTGCAGTGGCGCAAACGCCGTGTAGCGCTCCATCTCGTCGATCAGCGCCGGCGTGATGCGCTGGTTTTCCAGCACCGTGGGGCCTCCGCAAACCATGCGGTGGCCGATAGCGGCGGGTTTGGGAAAACCATCCCCGCGCAGAGCATCGGCCACCAGCCCGAAAGCCACCGCGCGCGTAGGCAGCGCCGGCGTCTGATCCGCCAGCTTGCGGCCTGTCGCATCCTTAATCCAGAACTTGCCCAGGTCGGTGCCGATTCCGTCCACCGCCCCTTCGAAGAGGCGGTCGCGCCGGTCGCCGCTGGCCTCGTAAATGGCGAATTTGATCGAAGAGGAGCCGCTATTCAAAACCAGAACAGGAAGAGATGACATCAAAGATTGCCTCGAACTCCGGTAGAGTCAAAAAAACAAAACCACATCCAATCGAAGAAGCTTTCTACGGCGCCACAGGCCAGCGCCAGTCCTTCACGTCGGGCAAGTCGTCGCCATGCTCGGCCACGTAAAGCTTGTGCCGCTGGATCTGTTCCGAATACCACTGCCGCGCCGCTTCGGCCTGCGCGGCCAGCCGCGGAACCCGCGTAATGGCATCCATGGTTAATTGGAACCGGTCAATATTGTTGAGCACGCACATGTCGAACGGCGTGGTGGTGGTGCCTTCCTCTTTGTACCCGCGCACGTGGATATTGTCGTGGTTGCGCCGGCGGTAGGTAAGGCGGTGAATGACCCATGGATATCCATGGAACGCAAAGATGACGGGCTTGTCCCTGGTAAAGATCTCGTCGAATTCTTCGTCGGGCAGCCCGTGCGGATGCTCCGACTGCGGCTGCAGCGTCATCAGGTCCACCACGTTCACCACGCGGATGCGCATGTCCGGAATACGCTCGCGCAGCAGCGAGACCGCGGCCAGAGCTTCCATGGTGGGCACGTCGCCGCAGCAGGCCATCACCACGTCCGGCTCGCCGTCCTCATCGTTTGAGGCCCACTTCCATACGCCCACGCCTTTGGTGCAATGCGCAATTGCTTCGTCCATCGGCAGCCACTGCGGAGCTGGTTGCTTTCCGGCCACAATCAGGTTGATGTAGTGGTGGCTGCGAAGGCAATGGTCGGCAACCGAGAGAAGCGTATTCGCATCCGGCGGCAGATAAATCCGCACCACGTCGGCCTTCTTGTTCAGCAGATGATCGATGAATCCCGGATCCTGGTGGCTGAATCCGTTGTGATCCTGCCGCCACACCAGCGAGCTGAGCAGGTAATTGAGCGATGCAATCGGCTTGCGCCACGGAATCTCCCGCGTCACCTTCAGCCATTTTGCGTGCTGGTTCACCATCGAATCCACGATGTGAATGAAGGCCTCGTAGCAGGAAAAGAATCCGTGCCGGCCGGTGAGCAGATAGCCTTCCAGCCAGCCCTGGCACATGTGCTCGCTCAGGATCTCCATCACGCGGCCGGTTTGCGAAAGATCCTCGTCCACCTGAAGCGTGGCGAGTTCCCACGTCTTTCCCGTGCCCACGATCACTTCGCCGATGCGGTTCGACGCGGTTTCGTCCGGGCCCACCACGCGGAAGTTGCGGCTCTCCAGGTTCGCTTGCATCACGCCATGTAGCAGGCTGCCCAGGATGCGCGTCGATTCCTTGTCGATCTGTCCCGGCTTCTCCACCTTCACCGCGTAGTCGCGGAAATTGGGCACGCGCAGCGGCTTCAGCAGCAGACCGCCATTGGCGTGCGGGTTCATGCCCATCCGCCGGCGTCCCTTCGGCGCCAGCTCGGCCAGCTCGTCGCGGAAACTGCCATGCGGGTCGAACAGCTCCTCAGGCTTATAGCTGCGCATCCACTCTTCCAGCAGGCGAATGTGGTCCGGCTTCTCGCGCAACTCGGCAAACGGCACCTGGTGCGCGCGCCATGTGTTCTCCACCGGCTTGCCGTCTACAAACTTCGGGCCGGTCCAACCCTTGGGCGTGCGCAGAATCAGCATGGGCCAACGCGGACGCTCCGCGTTTCCATCCACGCGCGCCGATTTTTGAATCCCCGCGATGCGGTCGAAGATGGTGTCGAACATGGCCGCGGCCTTCTGATGCATGGTCAGGGGGTCGTCGCCCTCCAGCGTGAAAGGCTCGTAGCCGTAGCCACGCATCAGCTCTTCCAGCTCCGCATGCGGAATCCGCGCCAGGATGGTCGGATTGGCGATCTTGTAGCCGTTCAGGTGCAAGATGGGCAGCACCGCGCCGTCCGTCACCGGATTCAGAAACTTGTTGGAATGCCAGCTTGTGGCCAGCGGCCCGGTTTCCGCCTCGCCGTCGCCCACCACGCACGCCACAATCAGGTCGGGATTGTCGAACGCCGCGCCAAAAGCGTGCACCAGCGAGTAGCCCAGCTCGCCGCCTTCGTGGATCGACCCTGGCGTTTCCGGCGCCACGTGGCTGGGTATCCCGTAAGGCCAACTGAATTGGCGGAACAGCCGCTTGATCCCGTCGCTGTTCTGCTCGATGTGGGGATAGATCTCGGTATAGGAGCCTTCCAGATAGGTGTTGGCCACCAGGCCCGGTCCGCCATGTCCCGGCCCGATTACGTAAATCATGTTCAGGTCGCGCTCGCGGATCAGCCGGTTCCAGTGCAGGTAAAGAAAATTCAGTCCCGGCGTCGTTCCCCAGTGGCCCAGCAGCCGCGGCTTCACGTCGTCCAGCGTCAGCGGCCGCTCCAGCAGCGGATTGTCCTTCAGGTAAATCTGTCCGACGGAGAGATAGTTGGCGGCGCGCCAATAGGCGTTCATCCGCTCCAGTTCCTCGTGGGTCAACGGACCCTCGCCGTGAGTCGTGGTCGCGTCGATCGCAGTAGCTTGGCTCATGAGTGCACCTCGCAAGGGGAGTTCTGCGCTGACTTCAGGCTAGCAGCGGGGCCGGGCTTCTTGTCGTGATTGATGTCACAAGGGCTGCGCGGGTGGCTTCGCTGCGCGTCGCAGACTCACTTCATCGTATGCAATGGACTCCTCGACGGTGGTGGTGTCGCCTGGGAAAATCGCGTGAATTCTTTTCGCGGCGAGAGGCCGAGCACGGTTGTCAACCGAAATGGCGTTTTAGCTTCAGAATCCGCGACTCAAAACCGAACCACAGCACCGTGGCTGCCAGCGTGGACGCGGCGAGCCGCACGCCGACTACCGCCAGGTTCCCAGCCATCCTGTACTTGTCCATGCGCAGGTCAAACCAGCCGTAGTAGATGAAGACCATGACGTGAATCATGTAGAGGCCGTAGCTGATCTTGCCGTAATACGCCAGCGGTCCGCGCCGCAGCGCCGCGTTCAGCGGGTTTCGCGCGCCGGTTGAGGCAATCGATGCCAGCACTGCTCCGCCAAAGCCGCAACTCAGAGCAGAATCGAGAAACGCAGTACCGGCAGTGATTGTTGCGGCCAGCGAGATCCCCGTCACAATGCCGCATCCGCCCAGCAGCAGCCACGCGCGCCGGCTCAGGGAGAGCGTGTGCAGGCCCAGCGCAATCAGGCTGCCCATTGCGATCCCGTCCAGGTGCGTCACCGTGTCCGTCGGTGTGATCCAGGCAAAATGCGTCATGCGGAATATGGGCGAAACCACCAGCGCTGCGCCCAGCACGCCGGCCATCATCCACGGTTTCTTCAGGAACCGGACGAGGGGGGCCCACAGAAAGTAGTACTGCTCCTCGATGGCGAGCGACCACGTGGGCCCAATACCCGGCGGCAGATTGAGATGGAAAAGATTCTGCACGAAAAAAATGTAGGCCCACCATGGCGCCGTGCGGATGGCCAAACTCACCGGCTCGTGAATAAACCAGTCCGCCTTTAGATAGCAGATCGCCAGCGTCAGCACGTAGACCGGCCAGATGCGCAGCGCGCGGCGCCCATAGAAATTCCGGAAGTAATGCGGTTTCCCGCGCGACTCCAGCAGGATGGACGTGATCAGAAATCCTGAAAGCACAAAGAACAGGTTGACGCCGGCCCATCCCCACTCGGCCGCGCCGTAAACAGGCGTGTCTTCCAGCCGCGGGCGCGAGTGGTAAAAAACCACCGCCAGCACCGCCAGTCCGCGCAGGCCCTGCAGTTCGGGAATATAAGAGGGCAGCCATGCTGGGCGCTGCGGCGGGTGATGGTCGATGGGCTTCAATCGGGGCGTCTACTCGTTGTGAAATCCGTCCAGGACCCAGCCGGCCACCCACAGGATCGTCCCCAGCCCGGTGGCCGTGGCGCAGATCCAAACCACGGTGAGCAGGATCGGCAGCACGATGCCGATCACCTCGGTCGCGTGCAGATAGGAAGGCAGAAACGCATACACGCCGGCGGCGATGGCGCAAAGGGCAAAGGCGCTCAGCGCAATGATGAACATCGCGCGCCCCGCTCGCTGCATCCGCCGCGCACCCTCCTTCATGTTCATGGCTGTATCCTATCCTGCCGCCAGCTGCTTGGCCCGCTCCGTTGCCCGCATCACCGCTTTAATCAGCGTCACGCGCAGTCCGCCTTCCTCCAGCTCCAGGATTCCGTCCACCGTGCAGCCCGCCGGCGTGGTCACGGCGTCCTTCAGCAGCGCCGGATGATAGCCCGTCTCCAGCACCATCTTCCCCGCGCCATACACCGTCTGGGCCGCCAGTTGCGTAGCCGTGTCGCGCGGCAGGCCCACCTTTACGCCCGCCTCCGCCAGCGCCTCAATAACGATGTAAATATAGGCCGGCCCCGACGCCGATAACCCCGTCACCGCGTCCATGTGCTTCTCGTCGACAACGACCGCGCGCCCAACCGTCTCGAAGATGCGCACCGCCAGTTCCATCTGCTCCGGCTTCACGAATCGGCCCCGGCAAAGCCCGGCCGCGCCCGCACCCAGCGCTGAAGGCGTATTGGGCATGGCGCGGATCACCGCTATCTCCATCCCCGCCGCCTCTTCAATCGCCCGCGTCTTCACGCTGGCAGCAAAGCTCACCAGCGTCTTGGCCGGGGTCAACGCGGGCCGGATCTCCTCAATCAAATCCGGCACCTGGAACGGCTTCACCCCCAGCAGGATCAGGTCCGCCTGCTCGGCGGCTGCCCGGTTGTCGGTGCTTACGTCCACGCCCCACTGCGTGCTCAACGCCAGCGCGCGTTCCGCGTGCGCCACCGTGGCGTGAATCTGTCCCGCGGCAAACAGGTTCTGCTTCAAGAACGCCTGCAGCAGAATGCCGCCCATCTTTCCCGCACCCAGCAGCGCAACGGCCACATCGGGTAGTTGCGCGGGCGTCTGGGTCGCCTCAACGGCTATTTCGGCCATGTTGTTCCTTGTTTGGATCAGGATGATTGCTGCTGCCTTCAGAATACGCGCCTTGCGCCACGCCCGCCGCCTCAGCCCCGTCGCAGCCGGCTCATCGGGCAGTATTCAATCCGGTTGCGCCCGTTCTCCTTGGCCTGGTACAGCGCTCGGTCCGCCGCCTCCACCATCTGCTCCGCGGTTGAATCCGGCGTCGATTCCCACGTCGTTCCGCCGATGCTCACCGTAACCGGCCGCTTTAGCGCCGGGTGCGGGTCTTTCTCCCACAGTGCTCGCTGCATCCGTAACGCCACGTTGCGCGCGCCGGGCTCGTCGGTTTCCGGCAGCAACGCCACAAACTCCTCACCACCGTAGCGCGCCAGCAGATCGGCCGGCCGATTGAGCACCGCTGAAAGCGCGTGTGCCACCTCGATCAGGCACTCGTCTCCCACCAGATGGCCATAGGTGTCGTTCAGATTCTTGAAGCGGTCAATATCGATCAGCAGCAGCGAAATCGG
Source organism: uncultured Acidobacteriota bacterium (assembly GCA_963788435.1). Taxonomy (GTDB): domain Bacteria; phylum Acidobacteriota; class Terriglobia; order Terriglobales; family Acidobacteriaceae; genus Telmatobacter. The sequence continues at coordinate 21,720 of CAWBIG010000258.1, forward strand.
CAAGTGTGTCCGCAGCGAACGCCGCCATTCCGTCACCAGTCGCTGGTCGAAGCATCGCCGGTTGGCGACTCCGGTCAGCCCGTCCAGAAGCGCCAGGTCCTCCAGACGGTCCCGCGCCTTTTCCAGCTCTGTCTGCGACTGCACAAACTGGTTCTGCAGAACAGCCGATCGCACTCCGTACACCAGGAACGATGCGACAATGAAACTGGTGGCCAATTCAAAGTGCTGCCGGATCACCAGCAGGCTCAGCCCTGCCAGCGACAGGCCCAGCAGCACCGGCCGGCCGTGATCCACCATCACCATAATGGGCCGGCGCGACGGCCGTTCCTCCAGGCCGGTGTCCGGCGGCCGCGGAAACGCGGCGGCAACCACAAAAATACAGAAGGGCAAATCCGTCAGCACAACCCACACGCCCGCATCGTCGTACTTCACCACCAGGTAGTTGTAAATGGGCTGGAAGATCGCTGTCGCGACCAGGTAAATCGCCAGGACCCGGTAAAACCACTGCTCGCGCGACCTCCACGGGCTTGCCACCCATCGAGCCACGCCCAGAACCGCCAGGGCGATCGCCTCGATGGCAAACAGCCACACCATCTTCTCCACCGGGATCGGCAGCGCCGTTGCCCGCGAGAATGGCAGGATTCCGAACACCGCAAGGTAGGTCAGCCACCCCACTGCCACCGCCTGGGCCACATCCAGCCAGAAAAACAGCGAGAAAAGCCGCGTGTCATCCGGCGATGAAATGGACAGCAGGAAGGGCACGCCGGAGAAGAAGTAGAAGAAATCGTCCCATGACGCGATCGTCGAGGGGCCATGGACGACCAGGTCGATATACGCGGAGAATACGATGGCCACGGAATACAGCAGAAATCCCGCCGAGACCAGCATCCAGCTCCGCCGCTTGCGCTGCGAGCCTGTCCGGGCGCGCCGCACGCACACCACCGCCGCCCATGTGGAACATATCAGGAAGGTTGTATAGGATATCGGATCGTTTGCATGCGGAAACGCAGCATTCAGGCACGCATGGACGAACATCAGGGCCGCGGCGGCGATAGCCGTCAGCGCCGGCTTGGATTCATACCATTTCACATCCAGCATCCCCGGGGAACAAGGTACGGCAAGATGGGTTCAACCGGAACCCGTGATCTGTTCGCAACGACAAAGGCGGGGGATCTTCATCGTCGCATGGCCCAAGCGGCAGTTCTACTGCCTGCTTTCAATCCAAGTCTGAATCCGTGCGTCCAGCATATCAAGAGGCATGGCGCCCGCATCCACAATTTCGTCGTGGAAATCGCGTATATTAAACCGGCTGCCCAGCGCCTTCCGCGCCCGTTCCCGCAGCGCCAGGATCTCCATCTGCCCTGACTTGTACGCCAGCGCCTGCGCCGGCCATGCAATGTAACGATCCACTTCCGATTGCACCGTGGGCTCGTCCAGCGACGAGTGCTGGTGGAAATAATCCACCATCTGCTGCCGCGTCCAGTGCTCGGCGTGAACGCCCGTGTCCACCACCAGACGGATCGCCCGCCACATGTCCGCATCCAGCCGGCCGTAGTCGGAGTAGGGATCCTGGTAGAACCCCGCGTCCTTGCCCAGCTGCTCCGCGTACAGCGCCCATCCCTCCACAAATGCGGTGTACTCGGCGTGCTTGCGAAATTCCGGAACCCCCGTCTGCTCCTGCGCCAGGGAGAATTGCAGGTGATGACCCGGCACCCCTTCGTGATAGGCAATCGCTTCCACGTTGAGCAGGCTGCGATTGGGCACGTCGTAGAGATTCACCCAGAGATGTCCCGGCCGTCCCGCCTCTGGCGAGCCGGGATCGTAGTACGCCGGCGGCGCGTTCTTTTCGAGATAGGCCGGCATCTCCACCACTTCCAGCTTTGCTTTGGGCAGCTTGCCGAACAGATCCGGCAGCTTGGCCTCCATGTCGTTTACGTGCCCCTGGTAGGCCGCCAGCAGCGCCTGCGGGCTGGCCGGCTTCAATTTGGAACTCGTCTTCAGGCTCTCGCGAAAGCTCTTCAAGTCCTTGAATCCAAGCTTCTGGGCGATGACCAGCATGGCCGACTCGTCACGCTCGACCTCTTCCAGGCCGATCCGGTGAATCTGGTCAGGCGTCCTATCCGTCGTGGTCTCATGCCGGATCAGGTACTGGTAGTATTTCGCCCCATCCGGCAGCACCCAGATCCCCGGCTCCGCCCGTCCCGCCGGAACGTAGCTCACCTCCATGAAGTGTGCGAACCTTTGATAAGCTGGCAGAACTTTCTTTTGGATTACGCCCAGCATTTCCGCCCGGATGCGGTCCTGGTCCGCCTGCGAGATCGACGAGGGAAACTTCTTCAACGGCAGTGCCAGCGGCGAGTCCTCCGGCTTCTGGTTCGCCAGTTCCTTCACCTGCTCCAGCGCCTTCTCCAGCAGGTACTTGGGAGGAACGCGGTGGTCCTCCATGCCGATATCCATGTTCTCCGTCACCTGGTCGAAGGCGGCGGGAATCTGCCGCAACCGCGCAATCCAGTCGTCGTAATCCTTCACCTCTTTGAAACTGAGTTGCGCCACCAGTTGCGGATAAGTCGAGTAGATGCCGCCCATCTGATTCACCGGCATCTCCCAATCCTTGAACTCCGAGCCTTCAATATCGTCCGCAAGATCGCTCAGCAGCATATCGTGGCTCATCTTCTCGGAATCGGTGAATCCCCTGGTGTCGATTGCGCCCACCTTCATCAGGAAGTTCTGTTCCTGCTCCAGCCAGTCATTCACCGCCTTCACGGAGTAATCCGTGATTTTGTCGTTGAAGCGCTGGTCGCCGATCGACGAGGCAAACTCTGGATTACGATCAAGCAGCGCGTCCCAGTATTGCTGGAAGTAGGCATTGATGGCGTCGCGCCGCTCCGCCACCGGCGCATTGGCCGACGGCGGCCCGGCGGTAAGCTTTTGCGCGTGTGCGGGAAGGCTGAAGGCAGCGGCCGTTAACAATGCGGCAATGGAAACAGAGAAGCGAAAAGCGCGCACAGGGAAGTCCTCGCGGGTGAAAAATGCCGTTCCCGTCGAGTTTAGTGGATCAATGCGCGAAGGGTCTCAGTGAACCCTGACCCCAGACACCTGCGCAAGCTACCGCGCCAGAACCGCTTCGTTGCCCAGGATGCGGTACAGCGTCGACCGGCTGATGCCGAGCTGCATCGCTGTTCGCAGCTTGTTGCCGTGGTTCAGGTCCAGCACATGCTGTACGTGGCGACGGACTACATCGTCGAGCGCCAGGCTTCCGCCGTAACTTGTGACCAGCTGCGGCTCCGGCGCCGCGAATTCGCTCATTTGCGGCAGCGCCAGGTCGCTGGGGCGTATCACGTCGTTGACCGCCTCCAGCAGTGCCGCTTCCAACACGCTGGCCAACTCCCGCACATTGCCCGGCCACGAGTGCTGCAACAACCGCGCCAGCGCGCCCGGCCCCAAATCCACCTGCCGGTGCTGGTAGCGCGCGCAGATGCGGTCCAGAAGCGCCTGCGAAAGCGGCGGAATATCTTCCTTGCGCATGCGTAGCGGGGGAACTGCAAACCGAACCGCGGTCAACCGGAAGGCAAGGTCGGGCATCAGCAGCCCCTGACCCGCCATCTGGCGCAGTGGCGCCTGCGACGAAGCCACCAGAAGCACTCGCCCTGCCGGCCGATCCTGCAAGGCCTTCAGCACGCCCAGCAACAGACCCTGGCCTGGCGGCGCAAGCAGATCCACCCGATCAAGGTAAGTGAAACCTGCCAGCGTGGACGCTTCCGCTTCATGCAGCAGCCACTCCCGCGCATCCCGGCGGCGAAACGACTCACCGGCCAGCGGCGACCGGCTCAACAGGTAGCGCGCCAGCGTCTGCTTGCCTACACCTGGTTCCCCCTCAATGGAGGCCAACTGAACGTGCGGCGCGGCCATCTCCGCCTGCAAAAGCAGCTTGCGCCAGGGTGCGCTGACTCCGGCGATGGTCTCGCCTTCCAAGCCTGGCTCCATCTCCAACGGCATCGGGCGCGCGGAGGGAAGACGCGAAAAGTTTTGCGTGGCATACTGGGTCGCCATCTCGGTTGCCTCGCCTCCGTGACTGAATGTGCAAACTGGCCAACACACGGTTCATCGGCGGGCAGCCTGAAAACATGAACCGCAGGGAATCGAAGATAGGACACAAACGGCCCCCTTGGTCCCTTGTTCCCTCGGTCCCTTGGTTCCTGCTCCTCAGCCCCTGCCTTCACCACGCGCCCTCAATGCGGAAGGCAGCCAGATCGGAGGATTCGGACTCCGCGAGGTGGTGCTCGATCAAGTTATCCACGCGGCTGCCGCGCGGGCCGCGGCGGAGGCTGGTGCGAAGTTCGTCCAGGTCCCCGGCATCGCCGGCGGCGACCACTTCTACATCACCCTCCTCGGTGTTGCGCACCCAGCCGCGCAAGCCAAGCTCACTGGCTTCGCGCTGGACGAACCAGCGGAAGCCGACTCCCTGAACACGGCCGCGGACCAGAAAGTGAAGCACCATGAATTCAGTTTGCCAGATGCGGCCCAATCAAGGGCACATGCCGCATTCCCGAATGGGAACCGCGCCCAATACCATCCCTTTGATGGATGGTGAACTCCGCCGTTGGGCTCAAGACAGGCGCGCATTGGGCCGATACTCTGAGCATGTCTCTTGGATAGCCTGCTCATCACTGGCTATTGTGACTCTTCAGGGTGGCGCCGGGATGGCCGGTCGCCACCCTTTCCTTTTTCGCGCCGCCAATCGCAACGTAGCAGTGCAGCGCTTGCGTTCCGACTTTGAGGCCGGCGCGAGTCCCTTCACGCATTCGGGTTCTGCGCACCCAGGGCCCTTTCTAGCCGATCCAGGAGCGGACGCTGGGCGGGAAAGATCTTCTCGCGCGCCTCGGCGATGGCGAACCACGCGCCGCGATCGACTTCAGGAATCTCCATCATGCGGCCGGTGCGCGGTGGCCACTCCACCAGGCAGGTGTTGCTGACCAGCCGCGCGGGGTCGCAATCGCCCTCGAAGGCCCACGCGGTGACGATTTTGCCCGAGGCCTGCGTAATCTCGCCAAGAGGAAGGAATTTGCCTTCGACGGGAAACCCGGTTTCCTCCTGGAATTCCCGGCGCGCGGCGGCCAGTGGTTCTTCGCCGGGCTCGTACTCGCCCTTGGGAATCGTCCATGCGCCCAGGTCTTTTTTACGCCAGAAGGGACCGCCGGGGTGCACAAGAAAGACCTCCAGCGGGCTGGAGCGGCGAAACATGAGAAGTCCTGCGCTGCGTTTGGGCATAACGTTCGAGCGTCCCTACAGATTCTGCCCGGGCAGAGAGGCGCCCGGGATTGCAACTGGCCTTATCTTTTCAGCGGAGTGAAACCGTGGCCTGCGAGCCGTCGTAGGTCAGTTCCTTGTCGACTTGTTGTTCCATACCTGGGCCCGCACCTATGCCCTCGCGCACCAGGACAACTCGGAACTGGCGCGCAGCGGGCATTCCGGGATAGCTGCCCTGGCGTGCGCCAATGGTGAGCGTGCGTGAGGCGTCATCCCAGTGCAGCGCGACCGTGGCGTGCTCGCCCTTCTCGTAGTCGTAGGAGTCGCCGGCGTCGTTGTAGAGGGTGAAGTCGGCGTCAGCGCCGGGATAGATGCGCAGGGTGAGGGGCGCATCTGGCGATTCCATTGCGTATTCGCGCTCCGGCCCCAGCGGCAGAATGGAGCCGGCCTTTACAAAGAGCGGGATACGGTCAAGCGGCGCCTGGGCCAGGATCTTCTGATCGCTCACCCAGCGGCGGCCGGTCCAGAAGTCGTACCAACCCGGCGCGAGCGGCAGGTAGCCGCGGCGGGTTATGACGCCCTGCTCGTCGACGGGGAGAACCAGGATCGATGGCCCGAAGAGGTATTCGTCGCCGATGTCGCGCACCTTCTCATCGGTACGCCAGTCCATCACCAGCGGCCGCATGATGGTGTAGTCGTCGTTGGTGACGCGCCAGGCCAGCGAGTAGATATAGGGCAGCATGCGGTAGCGCAGCCTATCGTATTCCTCTAGCGTGGGAACCTGCGGGCCGTAGGAAAAGATTTCGTTGGTGTTGTTAGAGCGGTGTCCGTGGGTGCGCATGATGGGGCAGAAGGTCCCAAACTCAAACCAGCGCGTGTAGAGCTCCTGGTAGGCGGGGTCCTGCGTGCTGCGCTCATACGGCCAGCCGTAGCCGGCAATGTCAGTGGTCCAGTAGGGAATGCCGGATAACTCAAAGTTGAGGCCTGCGGGAATCTGGTGCTGGAACGTGCGGAAGGTCCCGGTCACGTCGCCGGACCACACCGTGGTTGCGTTGCGCTGCTGGCCGGCAAAGGCCGAGCGGGTAAGCAGGAAGACTCGTTTGCGGTCGGTGGTGGCGCGCCAATGCTCGTACACGCCGCCGGTGTGCATCAGCGGATAGACGTTGGTGTAGCGCGCGCCGTTGCCGAAGAAAAGCTGCGCGCTGTCGAGCGTCGCGTCGCTGGAGCCGTCGCAGCACTCCGGCTCGGAGCTATCGAGCCAGAAGCCATCCCAACCCTGCGCGAACATCTTGCCCATGAGCAGATTCCAATACTCGTCGCGCGCCTTGGGGTTGGTGGCGTCGTAGATAGTGATGTTAGGGATGGTCAGGCCTTCGGCGTTCATCTTCTGGTAAGTCTCCGATTTCGGATCGAGCATTGCCCAGACCGAGATCATGGCGTGGAAGTGCTCGTCGTGGAGCTTCTGAATCGCGCCCGGCACGTCGGGATACGGCTTCAGATACTCGTCGTTGAAGATGGGATCGCCCTGGAGCTTCCACCAGAACCAATCCTGCACGATGAAGTCCAGCGGCACACGATGGTCGCGATATTCCTGGGCAACGTCGAGCAGTTCCTTCGCCGATTTGTAGCGGTCCTTTGACTGCACGAATCCGTAGGCCCATTTGCCGAAGAGCGGCGCATGGCCGGTCAGGTCGCGGTACTCGTGGATGATCTGGTCGAACTCGGGCCCGTAGAGGAAGTAGTAATCGATGGCATCGGCGGCCATGGCGCTGAGCGTCATCTCGGTGGGGAAGCGGTTGTCGAACCAGGAGTGCGAAGCGGTGTTCCACAGGATGCCGTAACCGTTGGTCGAGAGCAGGAGCGGCAGGGCAACATCGGTGTTGGCCTGCGCCAGTTCCACCACATTGCCGCGATAGTTGAATACGCCGCTCTGATGCTGGCCCAGGCCATAGAAGCCTTCCGACGGGCCAATGAAAAAGCGCGACTTGGTGTTGAAGACGTGCTCGTCGTTCACGACCGCGGGAGTGTAGACGCGCGAAGCCGCCGCCGGCCAGTCAACGCCGTTGGGGCCGCGGCGGTCCATCTCGGCCAGCAGCGTTTTGCCGTCAGGACCGTGGAAGCTGAGTGTGCCTCCACGCAACTGAATCGTCACCTTAACCTGCGGCGTGCTCACCGTGGCCAGCCTGTCGTTCTCGGTAAAGTCGAATGGCGCGGGCTTGCAGGCCTGCACAATCCACGGTTCTTGGGGCGACGCAGCCTTGGGATCGCCGGGCCCGGCAACAATGTGAATCACGCCGGACTCGCAGACGCTCACGTGGACCGTTTCCGTGCCGTTGCCGGCGGCCATCCCCGACGCATCCCGAGTTACGGTGTAAGCCTTGAGCTCAGCCGCAACTGCCGTGGACGCAAACGTGAACGTGGCAACTAGGGAAGCAAAAACAAGTCTGGCGCTGAATCGACGCATGGCAAGCTCCAAGAGTGTGAGCCGGAAAGTCGGCTCGGGGTGTTCGCTGCTGTAACCGTTTTCCGGCAACCATCATACGCCCGAGCCGGTATGTCACAATGGCATTCTCCGGGAGGTTCGGGTGAACATGCGATACAAGAGTGGTGCGCGCGTGGCGCGCTGGACGGTTGCCGCGTCGTTGCTGGCGGGATTGCTCTTGCCTGCGAACACGGCGGGAGCGCAGGCGGGCTTCACTATCGAGCAGGCGCTGAGCGCGCCGTTCTGCTCCGAGCTGACCGCCGCTCCGGCTGGTCGCAAGCTGGCGTGGGTGGCCAACATCGATGGCCGCCGCAACATCTGGATCGCCGAACCCGCCGGCAGCGGCTTCGCTTCGCGCCAAATCACTCACTATGCCGACGACGATGGCCAGGAGTTGAGCGGGCTCTGCGTGGCTGCCCGATGGAAACGCCATCGTGTATACGCGAGGCAGCTCGGCGCAGGGAGACGGACACCCGGTGCCGAATCCGGCATGGTTCCCGATGGGCGCAAAACAGCAAGTGTGGATCGTGGCCCTCGCGGACTCCGAGCCAATCCCGGCCCCGCGTCTGCTGGGCGAAGGTCACGACCCCGCAGTCTCGCCGAACGGAACGACCGTGGTCTACATCGACAAGGGCCAGGTGTGGGCCGCGAGCCTGGCTACGAATGACGCCAAGCCCGAGCAACTACTGGTCACACGTGGCACGGCGCATGGTTTGCGCTGGTCGCCGGATGGCGCGCGCCTAGCCTTCGTCAGCGATCGCGAGGATCACAGCTTCATCGCCGTGTACTCCTTCGCCGACAAGGCAGTCGATTATCTTGATCCCTCAACCGATCTCGATCGGTCGCCGGTATGGTCGCCGGATTCCAGGCGCATCGCGTTCCTGCGCATTCCCGGCGACAAGAATGCGCTCCTCTTTGTGCCCCATCGGACGGCGCTGCCCTGGTCCATTCGCATTGCAGACGTAACTACCGGCGTAGGCCGCGAGATTTGGAAGACCGAAGAAGGCGTGGGCAGCGCGTATCGGGAAACCGACTCCGAAGATCAACTGCACTGGGCCGCGGGCGACCGGATCGTGTTTCCGTGGGAGGCGAGCGGTTGGCTGCGCCTATGGGCGGCGCCGGCGAGCGGTGGCGCAGGCAAACTGCTCACCCCTGGCGATGATTTCGAAGTGGAACACGTTTCCATGAGCGCCGATGACAAGACGCTGGTGCTCGACTCGAACCAGGGCGACATCGACCGCCGCCATGTGTGGCGCGTGACCTTCGATGGCCACGGTGGGTTCACCCCCGCGCAAGCCGTCACCAGCGGCGAAGGAATTGAGACCCAGCCCGTTGTCGCCAGCGACGGAACCGTGGCCGTGCTGCGCTCCGACGCCCACCTGCCCATGCGCGCCGCAATCGCAGACGGCGGCAAGCTGACCGACCTCGCGCCGCAAGCAATCCCCGTAAGCTTTCCCGGCGCCGAGTTCGTCACGCCGCAGCAGGTCATCTTCAACGCTTCTGACGGCATGAAGATTCACGGCCAACTATTCCTGCCGCGCGACCTGAAGCCCGGCGAGCGCCGTCCTGCGGCTGTGTTCTTTCATGGCGGCAGCCAGCGCCAGATGCTCCTCGGCTGGCATTACATGGAGTACTACTCCAACGCCTACGCCATGAATCAATTCCTGGCCGGCAAGGGCTACATCGTGCTCAGCGTGAACTACCGCAGCGGCATCGGCTACGGCCTCAACTTCCGCGAGGCCCTCAACTATGGCGCGGATGGCGCCAGCGAGTTCAATGACGTGATGGGCGCGGGCCTCTACCTGCGCAGCCGGCCCGACGTTGACGGCGCAAAGATCGCCGCCTGGGGCGGCAGCTACGGAGGTTATTTGACCGCGCTGGCCCTGGCGCGCGCATCCGATCTCTACGCCGCGGGAGTGGACATGCACGGCGTGCACGACTGGAACCTGGAGCTGCCCACCTTCGTCCCCAGCTACGATCCAAGTCAGCGCGAGGCCGTCGCGCGGCTGGCGTTCGAGTCGTCGCCCATGGCGTCCATCAAAACGTGGCGCTCGCCGGTGCTGTTGATTCAGGGCGACGACGACCGCAACGTCCCATTTGCCGAGACCGTGCAACTCGCCGAGGCGCTTCGCCGCCAGCACGTGGACTTCGAAGAGCTGGTGTTTCCCGACGAGATTCACGATCTCCTGCTGCGCCGAAGCTGGGCGCACGCGTATGCGGCCGGCGCGGACTTCCTGGACCGCAAGCTCGGATGGCGCGATGGAGGCACATCCGCAACTGGCCGCTAAAGTCGTCGGACGGATTGTGCTGCACCCCGGATCAGGCGCATACTTCGTCTAAACAGAAGGCGGGACGTGGCACGCGCCCCGCTCAGGTTCTGCAGATCAAGGAGCTTCCCCATGCCCGCAACAGCCCCGCTGCCCCTCACCCTGGGGGAACTGCGCGCCAGCCAATTGTTCTCTGAAAGCCGTCTCACGCGCCGCAACATCAAGGACGAGATGCGCGCCAACCTGATGGCACGCCTCAAGGCGCGGGAAACCGTCTTCCCCGGAATTGTCGGCTTCGACGACACCGTGATTCCCCAGATCGAGAACGCCATCCTGTCGCGGCAAAACTTCATCCTGCTGGGCTTGCGCGGCCAGGCCAAAAGCCGCATTCTGCGCGCCCTCACCGCGCTGCTGGATGAGAAGCTTCCGTACATTGCCGGCTGCGAGATCCGCGACAACCCTTACCAGCCGCTGTGCAAACGCTGTCGTGAGCTGGTGCGCCAGCGCGGCGATGCCACTCCAATTGCCTGGCTCGATCGCGCGGACCGCTACGTGGAGAAACTCGCCACGCCCGACGTCACCGTGGCCGACCTCATCGGCGATCTCGATCCCATCAAGGCCGCGCGCGGCGGCGAAGATCTTTCGAGCGAACTCACCATGCACTATGGCCTCCTGCCCCGCGCCAATCGCGGCATCTTCGCCATCAACGAGCTGCCCGACCTCGCCGGCAAAATCCAGGTGGCGCTGTTCAACATCATGCAGGAGGGCGACGTCCAGATCAAAGGCTATCCCGTGCGCCTCGAACTCGATGTCGCGCTCGTCTTCAGCGCCAACCCTGAGGACTACACCGCGCGCGGCAAAATCGTAACCCCGCTAAAAGACCGCATCGGCTCTGAGATTCGCACCCATTATCCGGTCACTCTGGAAGAGGGCATGGCTATCACCGCCCAGGAAGCGTGGTCGAATCGCGAGCGCGTCAAGATCGAGATTCCCAGATACATGCGCGAGATCGTGGAGCAGGTGGCCTTCTCCGCGCGCGAAGACAAGAAGGTGGACAATCGCAGCGGCGTCAGCCAGCGCTTGCCCATCGCCACCATGGAGCTGGTCATCTCCAACGCCGAGCGCCGCGCCCTGCTCAACGGCGAATCCCTCGTCGTGCCCCGCGTCAGCGACATCCACGCCGCCGCTCCGGGTATCAGCGGAAAACTGGAACTTGAGTACGAAGGCGAGATGCGCGGCGCCGATACCGTGGTCGAGGACCTGATCCGCACCGCCGTGGGCAAGATCTACGATTGTTACTTCGAAGGCGTCGATACCGGCCAGATCGAGATGTGGTTCAATCTCGGCGGCCAAGTCAAGCTGGACGACACTCAGCCTGCGGAATCTGCGCAGGCGGAGTTGTGCCAGATTCAGGGGCTCATCGAGCGGCTCGCACCCGCGGACGTGAAGCCGTCGGACCCCGCGCCCAGACTTGTCGCCGCGGCCGAGTTTCTGCTGGAGGGGCTGGTGGCGCATCGCAAGCTGAGCCGCAGCGAGGAGCGCGGATTCGCCGCCGCGGAACGGCCCAGCCGCAAAGAAGAGCACAAGAGCGTTGAGATCGACTACGAGGAGTGGCAAAAGCAGTCACGCCGCTCCCGCCGCAGATACAACTGAGGAATCCGAAACGCTGCGCGAGTGGTTTTGAAAGGGCACGACTTTAGTCGTGCCGAACAGCGGCTGATAGAGAACGCGGGCTTTAACCCCTGAGGGATGCGCTCCCGGACTGAAACATGAAACGCATTCACTACACCAAATATCGCGGCGACCTGGCCTCCGAGATCGATCTCGAAGACCTGCTACAGGCACTCTCCGACTATTTCCTGAGTTCCGGCTTCTACGATCCATTCGAAGCCTTCCAGGATCTGGACCACACCCTCGACGATCTGCGCGAGGCGCTGCGGCGGCTGCTCGAGTCCGGCGAGTTCCTCGACCAGGAGATTCAGGAGAAGATCAATCAACTGGCCGCGGAAGGCTCGCTCGACGAGCTCATTAAAAAGCTGCTCGACCGGTTGGAACAGAACAACTACATCTCCTATGCGCAGCCAGGTCAGCCCGGCGAAATCAGCCAGCCGGGAGGGCAAAGCAGCCCCTCGGGTCAAGCGCGTTTCGAGGTGACGGACAAGAGCCTCGACTTCCTCGGCTACAAAACACTGCGCGACCTGCTCGGCTCGCTCGGCAAATCAAGCTATGGCCGCCATGACACGCGCCACTGGGCCACAGGCATCGAAACCAGTGGCGCATCGCGGCGCTACGAGTTTGGTGACACCCTCAACCTGGACACCACCACCACCCTCAAGTCGGCCATCGCGCGCGAGGGCCTGCACTTGCCGCTGGAGATGGAATACGAGGACCTGCACGTCCACCAGTGCGAGTACCAGAGCTCCTGTGCCACCGTGGTCATGCTCGATTGCTCGCACTCCATGATCCTCTACGGCGAAGATCGCTTTACTCCGGCCAAGCGCGTGGCCATGGCGCTCTCCCATCTAATCCGCACGCAGTATCCCGGCGACTCGCTCTCCCTGGTGCTCTTCCACGATTCGGCCGAGGAGATGCCCATCTCGCACCTGGCGCGGGTCAAGGTCGGCCCCTGGCACACCAACACCCGCGAGGGGCTGCGCGTGGCCCAGCGCGTGCTCGCCCGCCAGCGCAAGGACATGAAGCAGATCGTGATGATCACTGACGGCAAGCCCTCCGCCCTCACCCTGCCCGACGGCCGCATTTACAAGAACCCCTACGGCCTCGACCCGCTGGTGGTGAGCGAGACCCTGGAAGAAGTGGCGCGCTGCAAGCGATCGAACATTATGATCAATACCTTCATGCTGGCGCAGGACTATGAGCTAGTGCGCTTTGTGCACAAGGTCTCGGAGATGTGCCGCGGCAAAGCCTATTTCACCAGCCCGCAAACGCTCGGCGAATACCTCCTAATGGATTACATGCAGCACAAGTCGAAGATGATCCACTAGCATCCGTCGCTGAATCTCGCATCAAAAACACTGCCGTCATCCGCGCCACCACCGTCGTCATCCTGAGCGAAGGTCGCCGCTGCGAACGTAGTCGAAAGCCTGCCCTGAGCCTGCCGAAGGGGACCTGATCTCGGATGCCTGACCCCCGAGGTCGCTGAAGAGAGTCTTTTCCAATTGAAAGATGAGCCTGAAGAAGGCGAAGGGAGTGGGAAGCGGGGCTCCTTTCTTTGTGGAGGATGAAGAGACACTAGCAGTAGCAGGCGGTGGGGAGGGAATGTGGAAATCGGCAGTATCGATTTCCACATTTTCTCCCCACGCCGAGGCGCGATTCACGCGCTTTTTCGCAGCTGGTCAAAGAGCTTCGCTTTAGCCTGTTGCATGCGCATGGCGGCTTCGGTGTCGCTGTGCGCCTGGGCCACGCGCTGGAGGGCCTTTGGGCTGAGTCCGGGGCGCAGGTACTGGGCTGGGATGTGGAGCGCGAGCAGAGTCTCGAGCGGGGTTTGATAGCGCTTGTAACGGATGCGTTTGCGCCCCTTGGGGTCGATGGAGACATCGGGCTGGGCGCAGGGCCGATGGTAGTTCAGATAAGGGTTGAGGAAGTCGCGATAGAAGCCGGTGAGCCGCTGGGCGCCTCCGGCGTCGATGTAGCCATAGCCGATGTGCTTGCGGATGATAGATCCGTTCTTGGTCTCCACCAGGCCGTTGTCGTTGGAGTGGCGGGGCCGGCTCTTGGTCTGCTCGATGCGCAGCTTTTCGAGCAGGCGGGCCACGGTTTTGTTGAGGAACTCGCTTCCGTTGTCGGAGTGAAAGCCCTGGATGCGGAAGGGGAACTGGCGCAGCATGGCCTCCAGCACCGGTTCTAAAAAGCTCTCCGCAATGCGCGGGGTGGCCACCACGACCTGCCACTGGGTGACCTCATCGACGGCGTTGATGTGGTAAACGCCCTTGGCGTCGGGGCGGTCGCCCTGATGCACGGTGTCGACGCGGAGAAAGCCGGGCTGGCCGGAGGGGTCGGGCCGGCGCCGCTCGCCGATAGATACAGCGGTGGGGCGAGTGCGGGTGTAGGTGCGCAGCCGTTCCCGGTAGCGGCTGCTCTTGCGCAGGTTGTAGAGATGCGCAACCGAGATCGCCGACAGCCGCTCGAACTCAGCCTTGGCGAAGATGCGATACTCGCGTTCCAGAATGCGTCGCGTGGCCGGTCCGGCCAGGGTGCCATGCGCCTCGTCGACCTGGGCCAGCAGCTCCGCGTCGGCGCGCGTGTAATGGGTCGCGAACCGGTGCCGCCGATACTCGGTCACCGGCACTCGCCCTACAGCCATATAGCGGCCGATCAGACGGCTCACCTGGGCCCGGCTCAGCCCCGTCATCTTTTCCATGTAGCGCCGCAACAGCCCCCGCGCCGCCTTGCCCTGCGTCGCGTACTGCTGCCCCACCAGGACCTGCTCCATCCAGCCATACACCTCGGCCCGATGCCGCCCCTGGAACTGGAGACCTTCGCTGGCTTCGACGAACCGGCGGATCTCCTCCATGCTCAACTTCTCTGCCTGATACACGCGGATGTTCAATCCCCAGCATGCCTTACCCCTTCAGGCTCATCTTGCGTTAGAATCCATCTGCTTCTTCAGGCTCATCTTGTGTTGGAAGAGACTAAGAGGCCCGCTCCTCGCGCTCATGCCGTACCATAGCCCATGGCGGCAGCAGAGCCATCCTGAGAACAACGAAAGCCAGAGGCGCAAGCATGGCAGTTGACTCCTCGCAGAACAAGTCTGCTTCAGCACACGCAAGTCACCCGCGCCTGGTGCCGCGCGGCATGATGCTGCCGTTCGTGCTCGTCACCGCGCTCTTTTTCCTCTGGGGGATTCCCAACAACCTCAACGACATTCTCATCCGCCAGTTCATGACGTCGTTTGCGGTGTCGCGGTTCCAGGCCGGCTTGGTTCAGTCGGCCTTTTATCTTGGCTATTTCCTGCTGGCCGCGCCCGCCGCGCTGCTCATGCGCCGCTATGGCTACAAATCCGGATTCATCACCGGCCTGCTGCTGTACGGAACCGGTGCCTTCCTCTTCTGGCCTGCCGCGCTGGTCGATCGCTACGCCTTCTTTCTGTTCGCGCTCTTCGTGATCGCCAGCGGATTGGCTTTCCTTGAGACCGCCTCCAACTCGTTCATCGCCCAACTGGGATCGCCGGAAAGCGCGGCGCGGCGCTTGAATCTCTCCCAGGCGTTTAACCCGCTCGGCTCCATCAGCGCTGCAATGATCGGCACGGTCTTCATCTTTTCCGGCGTCGAGCTGAACGACAAGCAGATCGCCACGATGAAGGCCCTGCACACCTACTCCGGCTACCTGCGCCAGGAAACCATGCGCGTGGTAGCACCCTACATGATCATCGGCGCGGTAGTCCTGCTCTGGGCCGTGCTCATCGCCATCACTAAGTTTCCCGTCGTTGCCGGCGAGCACGTGCACCAGGGCGAAGAACATGGTAGCTTCCGCGAATTGCTCGCTTACCCCAGCTTCCTCTTCGCCGTCGTTGCCCAGTTCATGTACGTGGGCGCGCAGGTCGGCACCTGGAGCTACTTCATCCAGTACGCTCAGGACGCAACCCAACAGCACGAGAAAATGGCCGGCTATCTGCTCACCGGCACGCTGGCCGCATTTGGCGTGGGCCGCTTCAGCTCCGCCGTCATCATGCGCTACTTCCGCCCCGACCGCCTCATGGCCCTCTACTGCGCGGCCAATGTCGCCCTCGTCACTGTCGGCGTGCTCTGGCCCGGCTGGATCGGCCTCTGGGCCATCTTCCTCACCAGCTTCTTCATGTCCGTCATGTTCCCCACCATCTTTGCGCTGGGCATCGACGGCCTGGGCCGCAACACCAAAATCGGCGGCTCGCTCATCGTCATGGCGATTGTCGGCGGCGCCGTGCTTACGCCGCTGATGGGCTGGATCTCGCAGGCCACCCATCGCATCTCCATCGCCTACGCCGTGCCGCTGGCGTGCTACGTCGTCGTGGGCGCGTATTCGCTCGCCTGGCATCGGCTGCGCGAGCGCGGCGACCTTCCGGCCTGACTACTTTTCGATGACGGCATGTTCCGGCAACGCCCACTCAAACAGCACCCCGCCGCTGCTCGTCAGCACGTACTGCCGACCATCCAGTTCGTAGCTTTCCGGCGAGCTCTGCATAGGCGCTCCCAGCCCCGCATGCCACAGCGTTCGCCCGGTCGCCGTATCCAGCGCCAGCATGTTTCCGTCGCCGTCAGCGGTAAAGGTGAGCCCTGAGTCCGTAGTCAGCACTCCCGCGCCGGCCCAGCCCCGCCCCACCTCGTGCTTCCAGCGGATCTTGCCGGTCTGGTAGTCAATGGCCTCAATCACGCCCTTGCCCCACACGCTGTAGTCTGCCCCGGCCCATCCGTAGGCGCCGTCGGCCGGCTTAGTAAAGTAAATGCTCCAGCTCGGATGCGCATTCACAATGAACAGGCCCGTCTTCGGGTCGAAGCTGGGTGCGCGATAATTCGTCAGCCCGCCCTCGTCCGGCGCAATCAGCCGACCATCCGGCGCCGGATCCTTTTCCGGATTCGGAATCGGACTCCCATTCTTATCCACCCCCAGCGACCAGTTGATCGGCCCGTAGGGAACGGTCAGCAGGCTCTTGCCGGTCGCGCGGTCCAGCACCACAAAGTAGCCGTTGCGCGAGGCCTGCATCACCATCTTGCGCTTCTCGCCGTGAAACACTCCGTCCACCAGCACCGGCGTTTCCACCGCGTCCCAGTCGTGGGTGTCGTGCGGCGAAACCGAAAATCCCCACTTCAGCTTTCCGTTATCGGGGTCCACGGCCACGATGGCGCAGGTGTAGAGGTTCATTCCCGGACGCGGGCCGCCATTCAGCACCGGCGTGGGATTGCCCGTGCCCCAATACACCAGGTTCAGCTCCGGATCGTACGTGCCCGTCATCCACGTCATGCCGCCCGTCGGCTCATTGGGCGTTCCCGCCGGCGGCGTCGCATCCCATTGCCACTGGGTCTCGCCCGTCTCCGGATCGAGCGCGCGCAGGTATCCCTGCAGGTTGTCGGAGTCGCCGGAGACGCCGACGATCACGTGATTCTTCACCACCAGCGGCGCCATGGTCGTCCAGTAGCCCTTGTCCGCATCGGCCACCACCTTGTCCCAGCGCACGTGCCCGTCCTTCGCATCCAGCGAAATCAGGTGCGCATCCGGCGTGGTGAAGTAGAGCCAGCCCTTGTACATGGCCACGCCGCGATGGCCGATGTGCTGCCCCTCCGAAGGCCGGTTGTAGTGCCAGATTTCATGCCCCGATCGCGCATCCACCGCCCAGATGTTGTCCGGCACGGTGAAGTAGAGAATCCCGTCCACCAGCAGCGGCGACGATTTAATGTCCGCGTCCTGGCCCGTTTGAAACGCCCACGCCAACGTCAGTTCGCCCACGTTGCGCGGCGTAATCTGGGTCAGCGCGCTGTGCCGCCGTCCCGAGTAGTCGCCGTGATACAGCGGCCACGAGTCCGGCGCCGGATGCAGCAGTTGCGCGCTCTCCAGGTCCTGTGCCGCCAACCCGCCGCACGCGGCCGCCGCCAGAACCGCCGCAGTCATCCAACCCGCAACTCTCATCATCCCCATTGTCGATTCCGAACTCCCCCGGGCTCCGCTAACCCCGCTAACTCTGCTTTCACTTCAACGTCTGCAAATACGCCATCAAATTGTGCACATCATCATCCGTGTACCTGGGAAACTGCTCCACATGCGCCTCTACAGGTGAATTCACTTTGTAATGCACCAGTTTCGTTTGCCACGAGTGGTACACGCCGTCAGCATCGCGCAACCCCACCGTGAATTCATCCAGGTACGCTAGTCTTCCCGCGTATGTTTTGCCCGATGCGGTCGTCACCGTAACCGTGCTCTTCGCCCCGCGCGGATAGAGCACGGTTACGGTGACAACCGCATCGGGCGACACGCGGAACCCTCGACTCTCTCAATAATTCACGGTGGGGTTGCGCGATGCTGACGGCCGTACCACTCGTGGCAAACAGAAACTGGTGCATTACGAGAGTGAATTCACCTGTAGAGCGGCATGTGGAGTTTTTTCCCAGGTACACAGATGATGATGTGCACAATTTGATGGCGTATTTGCAGACGTTAAAAGGGGAGCAAGAGTAAGCAGGTAGCAAAGAGCAGCCCCAGAGAAAGTGAGAAAATCGACAATGGGGATGAAGAGAGTTGCGGGATGGGCGGCCGCTGTGGTGCTGGCAGGGAGCGCATGCGGGTTTGATGACAGCGCAGGAACCTGGAGAGCGCGCAGTTGGTGCATCCGACGCCGGACTCGTGGCCGCTGTATCACGGGGACTACTCCGGACGGCGGCACAGCGCGCTAACCCAGATTACGCCGCGCAATGTGGGCGGGCTGACCCTGGCGTGGGCGTTCCAGACTGGCCAGGACGCGGATATCAAGTCGTCGCCGCTGCTGGTGGACGGGATTCTCTACTTCACCGTGCCGGACAACATCTGGGCTGTGGATGCGCGGTCAGGGCACACCGTCTGGCACTACGAGCGTCCTTCAGAGGGCCAGCATATTGGCCATCGCGGCGTGGCCATGTACAAAGGCTGGCTCTACTTCACTACGCCGGACGCGCACCTGATCTCGCTGGATGCGAAGGACGGGCACGTGCGATGGGACAGGGTGGTGGCCGACGCGGACAAGGGTTACTGGACGACGATGGCGCCGCTGGTGGTGAAGAATCACGTGATCGTCGGCGTCTCCGGCGACAGCCGACAATCTTCCGGGATATCTTCGCGCACTCGATGCAGAAACGGGCGAGACGCAATGGCAGTGGGATGCAACGCCGCCAACGGGAACGCCGGAATGAGCCGACCGGCGGCATGACCTGGATGACGGACAGCCCATGTCGATCCGGAATTGAACCTGGTGTATCGGGGCACGGGCAATCCTACGCCGGTGCTGAATGGAGGCCCGCGACCGGGCGTGAACCTTTACACATGCGCCATCGTGGCCGTGAATATCCGAATAACGGAAAGCTGAAGTGGGGATTTTCCTGTCCGGTTTACACCGCGCGAACACAAGTTTGGGATGCGGTGGAAACACCGGTAATGGTGGACGGAGTGATTTTCACGGCGAGGCGGCAAGATGTGATGCCGGGCGCGCAGACGCATTTGTGGTGCCGTAGCTACGGCAAGAGCCTGCTGACCGTTCCCTACGGGCCGTCGACTGGTCGTTGGGCATGGATAAAATGGGAGTCCAGATTCCCGAATCCGTCCGAAAAGGATCGGATGGTCGGCCTCCTACGGTCCGCGACGAGGGCGAGGCTGACGAATTATCGCGCACCCAGGCTCGACCCGAAGACGGGCCCTTCTCATTGTGAATGCGCATCCGAGGGGCCCTTCGGCGTTTTTGCTTTTTGCTACAGCCGCAAGACAGGCGCCTACGGATAGGCGCGGGGCCCCACTGTGAGGGCGAGGCGGTAATTGGTAAGAACCAGTGACACCAGACCGGCGAGATACCCGCTGAAGCACGAGGTGAGGGGCTGGGCCGGCGCTCCGGAGTGCTAGCTACGGACTCTCAGAGCTCACCTTTACCGCCTGGCGCCGAGCACGAGGAAACATGCTCGCGCACTGGATACGGCGAGACCGGGCAACGCTGTGGCATGCGGGCTGGGAGCGCCCATCCAGAGCTCGCCGGAAAGCTACGAGCTGGATGGACGAGCAGGTACGTGCTGACGAGCAGCGGCGGGGAGTGCTGTTTGAGTGGGCGCTGCCGGAAGCGAAGTGCTGAAAGAATCGCATAAAACGAGTTCCGCGCAGGCCTCTCGAAACTCCCTTATGACAGTCGGTTAGGCCGGAAATTCTCCGCGGCCGCGCAGGCCGTCGCCAGGCCAGCGAGTACCCGCCCACAACCACATAGGCGACCAGCGGCACCGTATATGCAATGGAAATGCGGTGAGTGGCCTGCAAAATCCAGCCCATTAGCGGAGTGAGCACGGCTCCGCCGACGATGGCCATGACAATGAGCGAACCGCCGATTTGGTGTTGCGGCCCAAGCCGTCAATGCCCAGCGCAAAGATGGTGGGAAACATGACGGACATGAAGAAGCTGGTGAGGAAAATAGACCAGAGGCCGATCCAGCCCGGCATCAGCACGCCGATGGCAACGAGGACGATGTTGGCCGCGCTGTAGAGGGCCATGAGGCGGTCGGGCGTAACAAGC
>CAWBIG010000259.1:0-35127 GCA_963788435.1 uncultured Acidobacteriota bacterium
GGGTGATGGAGTTCGGGCCTGGGCTGAGGGCCGGAGCAGCCAAAGGCGTCGTGGTCGGAGTCATGCAACCGGGGTTCGACGATGTGGAGGTGGGCGGACGGCCCGACCTTTACGTCCCGCTGGAGATGACGGACCCCCAGAAGACCCACAACCTGAGCTCGTTCGACACGGTCCTTCTGGGCAGACTGAAAGACGGCGTGCAGCCGCAGTCGGCGCAGGCGGAAGCCGACACCCTGTTCCAGGCGAAGCGGAAAACGGAGAAGAAGCTCCGCTACTTTACGTTTGTGGGTGGAAAATTCACCGAGGCCATTGAGGCGCACGTGGTGGCGCGGCCGGGACGGGCGGGCTATTCTTACCTGCGCTTTGAATATGAGAAGCCGCTTTACCTGATCGAAGGGATGGTGGGCTTGTCGCTGCTGGTGGCATGCGCCTACCTGGCGATGCTTTCTTCGGCGAGGGCGCTGACGCGGCGGCGGGAACTAGCGGTGCGCACGGCGCTGGGCGCAAGCCGTGGCCGCGTGGCCGCGCAACTGACGTGGGAGAGCGTGCTGCTGGCCATGGCGGGCGGCGGGCTGGGCGTGTTGTTTGCGTGGGGCGCGGAGCGCGCGCTGGCGACGCTGATGAAGCGGATGTCGACCGACACGTTGGAGCTGCACGCGGGGCCCGGCGCCATGGTGCTGCTGTTCACGCTGGGATTGATGGGGATGGTGGTGGTGTTATCGGGCGTATGGCCGGCATGGCGCGCCAGCAGGGTGGATCCGGCCGCGGACATAAAGGAAGGCGAAGCCTCAATTGCCGGGCGCAGATCGCCCCGCATGGGCGCGTGGCTGGTTCCGGTGCAGATCGCGTTTTCGCTGGTGATTGTGACCATGGCCGCGCTGATGGGAACCACTGTGGCGCGGCTGCTGGCGATCGATCCAGGCTTCCGCACCAGCGGAATCACATTTCTGCATGCAGATTTTTCGCCGCGGATGCCGAAGGCGGAGAACAAGCCGCCCACACTGCCACCCGCACTATTTCTTTCGTTGCTGGACCGCATTCAGCACACGCCTGGCGTGGAAGGCGTGAGCATTTCGCAGGCGTATCCGCTAGGCGGCGCTACTTACATGGATCAGGTCTCGTCGCAGCCGGCTTCCGGCAGCAAAAGGACCGATGACAGCCTGATTGAGCTCGCAGTGACGCCGGGCTATTTTGATGTTTTTGGCGTGCCACTACTCGCGGGCCGCAATTTCACGATCGATGACAAGGGTGATAACGATAACGTCTGCATCCTGAGCCGCAGCACCGCGGAGTTCTTCTTTCCAGGCGAGAACGCCATCGGCCAATCGGTGACGATGGGCAAGGACACAAGGTTGCGCGTGGTGGGGATTGTTGGCGACACGCTCTACAACGATCTGCGCCAGAAGGCGCCGCGCATGATTTACCAGCCGTTTCTCCAGGGCGGGATGTGGAACCCCGGCGCGGAGTTTGCGGTTCGCGCGCGGGACGCCGGAACGGCAGTGGGCGCGGTGCGCAATGCCTTTCGCGAGCTCGCGCCGGACATTGCTGTGGACAAGCCGGTAACTATTCGCGAGCTGGTGGTGAGCACGATGGGGCGCGAACGGATGGTGGCGCTGCTGGCCGGGTTCTTTGCGCTGCTCACGCTGGCGCTCACCGGCATCGGCCTCTATGGAGTTTTGAATTATGGAGTAGTCAGGCGGCGGACGGAGATCGGCGTGCGCATGGCGCTGGGCGCGACGCCGGGCGGCGTGGTGAAGATGATCCTGCGCGAGGCCATGCGCCTGGTGCTGCCCGGAGTGGCGCTGGGCGCGGCAGGAGTGTGGGGCGCGACGCGCCTGCTCAAGACGCTGCTCTACGGCGTCAAGCCGCTCGATCCGTGGCTGTGCGCGGCCAGCCTGGCGGCGCTGGCGTGCGTTGCGGTGCTGGCCTGCGTGCTGCCGGCGCGGCGCGCGGCGCGGGTGCACCCCATGGAGGCGCTCAGGTTCGAGTAATTGGAAAGCGCAACTCGAGCAGTGTTGAGTTCCCAATGCGCGCGGCCACGTCAATTCTCTGTGAATCTCATGGTTTTTTATTGACGCCGCAATAACCCGCGGCTAGGTTTTCGTTCATGGAAACCATCGACTTCGACACGCTCCTTCACGAATACCGGGCGGCCGTGGACGCCTGGGTGGGCACGATTCGCAAGGAAGAAGCCCTTGCCAATGAGGACCACTCCATGCGGGAGATGGAGCTGTGGGACGCGGCGGGGTTTGAAATGCACGACGCGGAGCTGGCGGCCAAGAAGGCTCGCGACGCCTACAAAAACGCGCTGCGGAAGAAGAATTACGGGTTCTGAGGCGCAAAGAAAAGCGCCGCGGTCCTGAGACCGCGGCGCCGTCTACCGAAAATCGCCTGCCTTACATCTCCTTCACGCCTTCCACAAACGCTTTCAGCTTGCGCGACCGCGACGGATGGCGCAGCTTGCGCAGCGCCTTGGCTTCGATCTGCCGGATCCGTTCTCGCGTAACCTGGAAGCTCTGACCCACTTCTTCCAGCGTGTGCTCGCTTCCGTCCTCAAGGCCGAAGCGCATCTTGATGACGCGTTCCTCGCGCGGCGTGAGCGTGCGCAGAACCTGCGAGGTGTACTCCTTCAGGTTCACGCTGATCACGGCCTCTGAAGGCGACACAGCCTGGCGGTCTTCAATAAAGTCGCCGAGGTGCGAGTCTTCCTCTTCGCCGATCGGAGTTTCCAGCGAGATGGGCTCCTGCGCAATCTTCAGCACCTTGCGCACTTTGGCCACAGGAATGTCCATGCGCCGCGCGATCTCCTCGCTCGAAGGCTCGCGGCCCAGTTCCTGCACCAGTTGCCGAGACGTGCGGATGAGCTTGTTGATGGTCTCGATCATGTGCACCGGAATACGAATGGTGCGCGCCTGGTCCGCGATGGCGCGGGTAATCGCCTGGCGGATCCACCACGTGGCATAGGTCGAGAATTTGTAGCCGCGGCGGTATTCGAACTTGTCCACCGCCTTCATCAGGCCGATGTTGCCTTCCTGAATCAGGTCCAGGAACTGCAAGCCGCGGTTGGTGTACTTCTTCGCGATTGAAACCACCAGGCGCAGGTTGGCTTCGATCAGCTCGCGCTTCGCCTGCTCGGCGTCCATGTCGCCCTGGATCATCTCGCGCTGGGTGCGCTTGAGTTCGGCGATGGAGACGCCCGCGTCCTGCTCGATCTTTTCAAGGTCCGCCCGGCAGTTCTTCTGCTGCCTGCCGGTACTCCTTCTTCATGTCCTCCGAGCGCGAGGCCTCGTGTTTCTGGTCGAGCGAGCGGATCTGGCGCTCCAGCGTGCGCATGGTGTCGACGGTCTTGTTGACCTTGTCCAGCAGCCGCTTGCGCTCCAAACCGGTGTACTTGAGCTCGCGCACGATGCGGGAGATGTAGACCTTCTCGCGGGCGATAAGCCAGCGGAGATGGCGCGACTCTTTCACCCGCGATTTGGCCGTGGTGGTGGCGGCGCGCTCTTCGAATTTCGCGATGTTTTTCTGGTGCTTGATCAGGGCGTCAATGCGCGCCACGGTGGTGCGGACGCGCGCCTGCACCACGTCTTCGGTGAGTTCTTCCTCGTCGAAGATGACCACTTCCTTGACATTGCGCACGCCTCGCTTCAGGTCTTCGCCCAGGGCCACGATCTCGCGAATCACAATGGGCGAGCGGGAGATGGCCTTTAGCACGCGCATTTGGCCGCGCTCGATCCGCTTGGCGATTTCGACCTCGCCCTCGCGCGTCAACAGGGGAACCGTGCCCATCTCGCGCAGATACATGCGCACCGGGTCGTTGGTTTTTTCCAGAGTCCCGGGCGTCAGGTCAAGCTCGACGTCCTCGCCCTCTTCGAGCTCGAAGTCCTTGTCGCCGCCGAATTTGGGCCCCTCCAGCAGATCGATGCCCTGGGTGCCGATGGTTGTGATCAAGTCGTCGATGTCATCGGGCGAGGTGGCCATCTCATCCGGCATCATCTCGTTCACGTCGCCGTAAGTGAGGTAGCCCTTTTCCTTGCCCGCATCGATCAGACTGTGAATGTCGTCTTCGAATTTGTCGTCAATCGCCAAATCAATCCTGCTTTCCAGGTCGCTTCCGAAAAGTTCTCGTCCCGCCGTTTCGGCGTGCTGCACGCGCGATGGTGGGGGCCCATTTTTGTTGACCCTCGGTGCTCTTGCCTTAACGGGATGCGCCCGCCGGACAAACGGTTTTCATGCGTGCCGGTTCGCACGCATTGCTGAGCTGGCCCAGGTCTCATGCCGCGCCGAAAATCGTGTACCGGCGCGCGGAGAAACCTGCGGTCAAGCCGCAAAAGTTGCGGTTCAAAGTGGTTGCTCGGAACAGGATGGCAACGCTTCAGGTTTCGCCTGGTTAGCCCGCGAGCCGCAGCTCATGTGTGGGGCAAAGGGGCGCGCATCCCTACAGAGATCAACAGATTACCACAAATCGGCCCGATCTCAAACAGAGAAATCTGGTCCGCAAGCGAAGGCCTCCAGGGTGCGGCTGCCCGTTGTGCCACGCCGCCACCGTCCTCGCCTTCGCCTCCTGTTCATATAGACGCGTTTACGATCGAAATCGGCTCAGGAATTCAATAAAACGCGGTCCCGAATCCTGGTCTTCGCGGATTTTTGCTTGCCAACTTGCGGGATGCCCGGTTTCATCATGTACAAAGGTCAACTATGCCAGCCGGATACTCGGGAACCCCGCTTGCCCGGAAGCTCGGCGTCAAATCCGGCCAGCTCACCTGGCGCTATCGCATGCCGGAGAGCGTGGTTAAGGAGATCGACGCCTCAGGGCTTTGGCCCTCCCTTCTCCGCACGCCCCAGCCCGGCTCTGAGATGGCGCACATTTTTGTCACCCGCCGTGCTGAGCTAGCCCAGCATCTGTCGAAGCTTCGTAAGTTGCTGGCCCCAAACGGCATCTTGTGGGTCTCGTGGCCCAAGAAATCGTCCAAAGCGGTCACCGACATCACTGAAGATGTGGTGCGAGCCGAAGCCCTCCCCCTGGGTTTCGTCGACATCAAGGTGTGCGCCGTCGATGCCGTCTGGTCCGGCCTTAAGCTGGTAATCCGGAAATCGGAGCGTTGACTTCTTCCACCCCGATTCGGAGAGCACGCAGAGAATCCGTCCGCGCTCTTACTCCGGCGGGTGCTGGTTGTGCAGCAACCTCAGCGCACGGTCCAACTCCAGCTTCTGCTGCGTCAGCATGGCCAGCTCGGCGTGGTCGCCACGGCGTTCCGCCTCGGCAATGAGGGCGCGCAGCTCCCGCTGGCGGCGCTCGATCACCGCTTCCTGCGCCTGCTGGATGGAGCTCGAAACTTCCGCTTCGGTCGGCGCCTGAGTTTCGCCGAGCAGCGCCTGGGCCAGCAGCCCGCGCTGGGCGTCGTCTGCGACGGTTTCCATGGGGTCCTGGGCGCGGCGCCCAGCCAGCGCCTGCATCGCCGGAAACGTCGTAAGCCCCTCAAACCATGCCGGTTCCTGCATGATCGCCCCAGCGGCCAGGGCACGCGCGTCCTGGTGCTCGGGATCGTCGATCGAGAGCGCCCGCAGCAGCACCCGCTCCACTTCAGTCAGCGCCGAGGCGCGCACTTCAATGTGGTCCTGGCGGCGCAGCGCGGCCTGCCGCAGTTGCTCGCGCAGAATGGTGGAATCGATACCGAGTTTCTGCGCCGCATCGCTGGCGAACTGGTCGCGCGACAGCTTTTCCGGCATGCGCCGGATGTGCGGCAACAGAAAGTTCATGGCCTTCACCTTCTGCTCCGCGGTGGCGCCGGGAAAGAGCATGCGGGCACGCTCGATCAGGTAGTCAGACTGACGCCGGGCGCCGCGGATAGCGCGCGTGTAGGCTTCCACGCCGCGCTCGCGGATGTAACGGTCGGGATCCAGGCCGTCTTCCAGCGTGACGATCTTGATGGTGAAACCCTCCTCAGTGAGCAGCGCGATGGATTTCTCGGCAGCATTGGCGCCGGCGGCATCGGGATCGAAGTTGACGGCAAGCTGGGATGTGTGGCGCCGCAGCAGCGCCACCTGGTGCTCGGTAAAGGCCGTCCCGCTGGTAGCGATCACATTCTGAATGCCGCGCAGGTAAACCGAGATGCAGTCCATCTGGCCTTCCACCAGCACCGCGAATTCCATTTGCCGGATGGGGGCCTTGGCCTTGTCCAGATTGAAAAGCACGTGGCCCTTGGAATAGAGCGGCGTCTCCGGCGAGTTGATGTACTTGGCCCCGGCTTTCTCTCCGTCCGCCGCGGCGGAGAGCGTACGCGCAGTGAACGCGATCACCCGCCCGCTCTCATTCGCGATGGGAAACACAACCCGCTTGCGGAAGCGATCGTAGATTGCCCCAAGCGAACCGTCCTCGTGCTCCTTCTGACTGAACAGCCCCGAGGCGCGGAGAGTCTCGGCGTCGGCCATCGGGCTCAGAGCGTCGCGCAGAGCGTTGAAGCTATCCGGCGCGTAGCCGATGCGGAAAGTCTTGATCCCCTCGGGCGTCAGGCCGCGGCCGGCCAGGTACTCGCGGGCCACGGCGCCTTCGGGACCGCGCAGCCGCTCCTCGAACCACACGGTTGCGGCCTCGTGCAGATCCAGAAGCTTGCGCCGCAGGCGAGCCTCGGCGGCCTCTTCGGGTGAGGAGTACTCGCGCTTGGGCAGCGGAATGCCGCACTTCTGCGCGACCAGCCGGACAGCCTCGGGAAATCCGGCATTCTCCATTTTGCCCACGAACGTGAACACGTCGCCCGTGGCCTGGCAGCCGAAGCAGTAGTAGAACTGGCGGACGGCGTTGACGTTGAAAGATGGCGACTTTTCCTTGTGAAACGGGCACAGCCCGGTCCAGTTCTGCGCGCCGGCTTTGCGCAGGCGAATGTAGCCCTCGACAATCTTGACGATGTCGGCCTGCTGCTTCACGGTGACGGCGAAATCGGACATGGAGCGAGTCTGGTAACAGGATAAGGCCGCGGCCTTATCGCCCCGATTGTGGAAGAAGGGACCTGAATCGCATTGACGCAACTGGCTGCGATCCGCCGTGTGCGCTCCGTCACCGGCGCAGCCATTCCTGCTGCGTAACCTGAAGAACATTCGGTACGTAAGGTCTGGCAGAGGGTGGAATGAAGCGGCGAGCGATTGCGATCGGCGTGGGAGTTGTCCTGCTGCTTCTCTTGCTTTGGCTGGTGCACACGGTCATCGCCGGCCGCAACAGGAACCAGTACTCGGGCACCATCGAGACGCGCGAAATCCACGTCGGCTCCCGCATCGGCGGCCGGGTGACCGATGTCTTCGTCGAAGAGGGGCAGACGGTGAAGGCCGGGACCGTGCTGGTGCGCTTTGAGTGCGATGCGCTGAAGGCCAGCCGGGCGCAGGCCGCCGCGGCTGTAGAAGAAGCTCGCGCCAATCTGGATCGAATGGTCCGCGGCAACCGTCCGGAGGAGATTGCGCAGGCATCGGCGCAGGCCGCGGCAGCACGCGCGGCCCTGGACGAAGCCCGCAACGGCCCGCGACCGCAGGAACTGGACCAGGCCAAAGCCGATTACGCCGCCGCCCAGGCCGATGCCGTGGATGCGGAGTCCTTCTACGGCCGCATGGAAAAACTGATCCAGACCGACACAATCTCGCGCCAGCAGTTTGACGACGCGCGCGACAAGCGCGACGCGGCCCGGCAGAAGGCCGAATCCGCGCGGCAGCATCTGGCGCTGCTCCAGGCCGGGACCCGGCCTGAAGACCTGCGTGCCGCAGAAGATCGGTACCACCAGGCCGAGGCGGCGCGGGTGCTGTCCGTCAAGGGCTCTCGGCGCGAGGACATTGATGCCGCGCAGGGGCGCCTGGGCCAGGCCGAGGCGCAAGTGGCCCAACTCGATGCCGATCTGCGCGAGGCGGAGTTAACAGCGCCGGCGGACGCGGTGGTGGAGGTTGTCAGCGTGCGCCCCGGTGACCTGGTTCCCGCTGGGCGCATTGTGCTGTCGATGCTGGAGGCGTCCCAGCTCTGGATCAGAATTTACGTGCCGGAAACGGACTTGGCGCGGGTGCGCCTGGGCCAAAGCGCCGCGGTGCGCGTCGATTCGCTGGGTCGCAGCTTCATCGGATCTGTCCAGCAGATTGCCTCCCAGGCCGAGTTCCTGCCCCGCAATGTGCAAACGCGCGACGACCGCGAGCATGAAGTCTTCGGCGTCAAAGTCCGCGTCGACAACGCGCAAAGCGTGCTTAAGTCGGGCATGTCGGCTACGGTGCGCCTGGAATGAGCGTCGCAATCAGCGCCGATCAACTGACCATTCGTTTCGGCTCGTTCACGGCCGTGAACCAGGTCAGCCTTGCCGTGGCGAAAGGGCGAGATTTTCGGTTTCCTTGGCCCCAACGGCTCCGGAAAAACCACGCTGATCAAGGCGCTCTGCGGCCTGCTGGTTCCATCCTCCGGCAGCGGAACCATCCTCGGCATGGACATCCGCCACGACGCCGCCGAAATCAAGCGCCACGTCGGCTACATGAGCCAGAAGTTCGGCTTGTATGAGGACCTGACCGTAGGCGAGAACATTGCCTTCTACGCCGGCGTGTACGGCATCAAAGGCGCGCGCGCCGAAGACCGCAAGCGCGAGGTGCTGGCGCTGACCGGCATCGAGCTCTACCTGAATCGGCGCGCCAGCCAGCTCAGCGGTGGCTGGAAGCAGCGGCTGGCGCTGGCGTGCGCCATCATTCACTCGCCTGAGGTGGTGTTCCTCGACGAGCCCACTGCGGGCATAGATCCGGTGGCGAGGCGCGCTTTGTGGGACCTGTTTTTCCGCCTCTCCGGCGAGGGCGTCACGTTCTTCGTCACCACCCATTACATGGACGAAGCCGAGCGCTGCGGCCGCGTCGGCTACATCTATCTCTCCAAACTTGTTGCGCTGGGCACTGTGGCGGAGCTCCAGCGCCTGCCGGAAGCCAATCCGCCGGGCACTTCGCGGGTGCAGATTGCCGCAGCCAACGCGCCGGCGCTGCTGGAGCCGCTGCGGCGCATGGCCGGCGTACGCGAGGCCACCGTCTTCGGCCAGTTCATCCATGCGCTTGTGGAGACCGCGTGCCTGCCCGAAATCAAGCAGGCATTCCCCGGAGTGCCGATCGAGACCATCAAGCCTTCTCTTGAAGACGTTTTCGTGACGCTGACTTACCAAATCATGGAGGCCGCGCCATGAAGCACCTGTTCCGCGGTCTGGTTCCGGTCTGCCGCAAAGAGGCGCTGCACATCGTGCGCGATCCAGGCACGCTGTTCTTCGCGCTGCTCATCCCCATGCTGCAACTGTTCCTGTTCGGCTTCGCGGTGGATACGAACATCCGCCAGATCGCCACCGTCGTCCTCGACGAGTCGCAGACGCAGGAGAGCCGCCAACTGGTGCAGCGATTTGAAGCCTCTGACGTCTTCGCCGTTCGCGGAACCGTCGAGTCAAAGGACGC
The DNA here is from genome assembly GCA_963788435.1 of uncultured Acidobacteriota bacterium. Classification (GTDB taxonomy): domain Bacteria; phylum Acidobacteriota; class Terriglobia; order Terriglobales; family Acidobacteriaceae; genus Telmatobacter. Next base: position 9,436 of record CAWBIG010000259.1, read on the forward strand.
GCTCTACGCTGCCATCCGCAGCGGCCGAGCGCGTGTGGGCGTCCGCATTCCGACCGACTACGCGCGCGACCTCCAGGACGGCGATACGGCCACGGTGCTGGTGCTGGTCGATGGCTCCGACTCCACCGTGGCCGCGCAAGCGGTCAGCACCGCCACCGGCGTTGCGCTGCAGGAATCGCTGGCGCAGGTGCTTCCGGATGGACAAATTCCCATAGACGTGCGGCCCTCCGTGCTCTACAACCCGGCCACGCGCTCCGCTAATTTCTTCGTCCCAGGCCTCGTCGGAATTCTCCTCCAGGTAATGACCATCCTGATGATCGCGCTCAGCCTGGTGCGCGAGCGCGAGCGCGGCACCCTGGAACAACTCACCATGACGCCGGTTGCGCCACTCGGCCTCATGCTGGGCAAAATGATTCCCTATGGCATGCTGGCGTTCGGCGAGCTTTGCGCCATCCTCACCGTGATGCGCTGGGTCTTCCTGGTCCCGATTCATGGCAGCGTGATCGTTTTGCTGGTCCTCTCACTGCCGTTTCTGCTGACGGTGCTCGGCATCGGGCTAGTCATCTCCACCAAGGCCCGCACCCAGGCGGAAGCCTTTCAGCTCGCCATGGGCACTATCCTGCCGTCAGTGTTCCTCTCCGGCTACATCTTCCTTATCGAGAACATGCCGCCCATCTTCCAGGTCATAAGCCGGCTCATCCCGGCAACCTATTACATCCGCATCCTGCGCGGCCTCATCCTGCGCGGTGCGGGATTCGCCGACCTGTGGCGCGACGCCACGGTCCTCACCGTGATGGGCTGCGCGGCCATCCTGCTGGCGGCGCGGCTGTTCGTCAAACAAGGCGGCGAGTAAAACACCTTTAGATCGGAAACACATCCTGGCCAAAATACTTGTTGCAACGATTATCTTCCTCCCGCATCCAAGAAAACAAAAGGAGGCCCACCCATGGCCACAACCAGCACTTCCCCGCAAGCTCCTGCCCAGTCCACCGTCACCTGGAAGCTCGATCCCGCGCACTCCTCCGCCGAGTTCAAGGTCAAGCACATGATGATCTCCAACGTGAAAGGCACCTTCAGCGGCCTCAGCGGAACCCTCATCGAGGACACCGCCGACCCCACCCGCAGCCACATTGAAGCATCGGTCGACATCGGCACCATCAACACCGGCGACCCTCAACGCGATGCCCACCTGAAGAGCGCCGACTTCTTCCACCACGAGCAGCACCCCACCATGAGCTTCAAGTCCACCAAGGTGGTGAAAAAGGGTGAAGGCGACTACGCCGTAACCGGCGACGTCACCATCCACGGCGTCTCCAAGCAGGTTACGTTTGCCGTCGAAGGTCCCACCGCGCCGGGCAAGGATCCCTGGGGCAACACCCGCATCGGCCTCTCCGCCACCACCAAAATCAATCGCAAGGACTTCGGCCTGAGCTGGAACGCCGCTCTCGAAACCGGCGGCTTTCCTCGTCGGCGAAGAAGTTCAGATCACCCTCGAAATGCAATTCATCAAGGCGTAAGCCGCCCCGCATTTGCAATCGGGCCTCATCTCCTCGTCACAACGGGCCGCAGCGCGTTGACTTCCCTCACGCCCGGCCCGTAGCCTGTTCCGCAGGCGCAACGGCCCGCGCCTTCCATGCCGAAAATAACGCCCCTCGAAAGCGCGGCAACCCCGCCCGCCCACGGCGAGACGCTCGAGCGTTCCCTCACGCGCGTCATGTGCCGTCTCGCGCCCTGGCTCATGCTCATGTACGTGGTCTCGTTTCTTGACCGCGCCAACGTCAGCTTCGCCAAGCAGGCGCTGGCCGCCACTGAGGGCATCGGCGAAAGCGCGCATACGCGCTGGGCGCGGGCCTCTTCTTCATCGGCTACTCCTCCTGCGGCTTTCCCAGCAACCTCATCCTGCACCGCATCGGCGCAAAAATCTGGATCGCCTTCCTCATGGTCACCTGGGGGCTGGTCTCCATGGCCACCATGTTCGTCAGCGGCAGCACGTCGTTTTACGTCTTGCGCCTGCTGCTCGGCGCCACTGAAGCGGGCTTTTTCCCCGGCATCGTTCTTTACCTCACTTACTGGTTTCCCCGGCGCGTACGCGGGCAAATGCTGGGCCTGTTTTATCTCGGCGTCCCCCTCGCGCTCATCGTCGGCGGCCCTCTCTCAGGATGGCTCCTCGACACGGCGCTACCCGGCAAACTTCAGGGCTGGCAAATCATGTTCCTGGTGGAAGGCGCGATGGCCGCGCTACTCGGCGTGTTCGCCTTCTGGTTCCTCGACGACCGTCCCGCGGACGCAAAGTGGCTCCCCCAAGACGAAAAGCGCGCGCTCCTGGCCGAGCTCACGCGGGAAGAAGCCGAGCGCCGCGCCACCGGCCCCGCCAAGCTGGTTGCCATGCTGCGCGACGGCCGCGTCTTCGGCTTCTTCGCCGTCTACGCGCTCATCCAGATGAGCACCTATGGCGCCGTCTTCTACCTGCCCGCGGAGATTTCCGGCCTGTTGCACAAGCCCGAGGGATTCGAGGTCGGCGCGGTCTCGGCCGTTCCGTGGATCTGCGCGCTGGCCGCTACTTACATCCTGCCGCGCCTCGGCGACGAGTTCCAAAGCCATCGCCTGCTCGCCATCCTGACACTGCTCATCGCCGGTGCGGCCAGCTTCGCGTTTCCGCTCTGCGGTCCGCTCTGGGGGCTGGCAATGCTTTCCATCGCAGTCTCAGGATTCATCGCCGTGCAGCCGCTGTTCTGGACTTTTCCCACCGCCTATTTTGCGGACCGCGCCGCCGCCGGCGGCATCGCCCTCATCGGCGTCGGCAACCTCGGCGGATTTCTCGCCCCCAACGTGAAAGTCTGGGCCGACCAGCATTTCCACTCGGCAAACGCAGGGCTTTATGTGCTGGCGGGACTCACGGTTTTGAACGCCGGCATGATGGCATGGCAGACCCGGCGGAGAGCCCCGGGCCTTTGAGCGAATGCGCGGATTTGTCAACCGGCTGGCTCGTCTATGGCTCCTTGGGAAGCGACCTGAACAGCGCGCCTGGGTCGCAAGGCGGATTCTTGTCGTCCGTCTCGCTCCATACATCCCGAACGACGACCATCGCGGTTCCGCGGCGCTCTTTCACCATGCAATGAAGCTGGTTTTTGGAGTTGTCCAGGTTCTGAACCTCCGACCAGATGAGCACCGGACGATTGTTTTCCACCGCGTATCTCGCCGCGTTATGAACCAACCCCAGCATCCCGCCTGTTTCAAAAGTGAAAATAATCTTGTGGCTGGGATCGAGCCAGAAACGAGACAGGTTGCTGAAATCCTCGCTATATTCGAAACGCCCGGTTGCAGGGCTATATAACCACACGCAACCGCTCGCGTTTCCGGTAGCGCCATGGCCTGTCTCGAGAAAAATGTCCTTAAGGCCGTCGAAATTGATGTCTACGGAATTGAAAAACTCCGCCGCCGTGCCGGGCGGTTCCATGTCCTTCAAATCGCAGCCAGTCAGATGCTGAATCGGTTGTTCGGAGCCATCCCGATACACCTCGATATCGCGAATGGTAGATTGTGCGTTTCCGAATTCATCGGCCGGTCGTATGAACGGAACCAGTTTGAAGGCAAAGACTGGAAGGTTTGGGGCGACTGTAAAGGTGAACGTTCTGCCTTGCGATAGGTCCTCGGTGACGGATTGATGACCACCCGCTCGGGGCCCTTGCGCAAAGACCGTTGCTGCCATAGCCGACAACAGAACTGCGTAGACCGCGCGTTTCATGGTCAATAATTTACGATGGCGATCTTGGCGATGGCTAGTTGATTTCCCGATAACCATAACTCGGACACCCCAGCCCGTAGTGGGCTTTGATCGATTGTCTAACGGTTGCAATTCAGGATCGAGTGACGAAAGTCGCTGCGATCAAGCCGGCTGGTCGCTATCTTCAAAGCATCGGGCGCGCCGGGTATGAAACCGCGCCGTCCGCTACCGGAGAGAGGCAGCCATGCAAACAGTCGCGCAGACAGATGGAACAAACGCATCGAATCGCGGCAAAGTCTATCTTCCCCGCGAGCACGGGGCCACGGCGATGCTGCTCACGCCGATTGTCGGCGTCGCCATCCTGGCGCGGAGCTGGCATTGGAGCGAGCTGGCGGTGCTCGCCGCTGCGTTCGCCGCCATGGCCGCCAAGGATCCTGCCGTGCTGCTGGTGCGGCAACAATTTGTGTGGAAGCAAAGAAGTCCTGAGCTGCCCGCTGCCGCGCGATGGTTTTTAGGCTGGAGCGTATTGCTGATCGCCAGCGTGGCGCTCCTGCTGGCGACCTGGCCTCTCAAAGCCTTTCTGGCCATGGGCGCGGGCATCGCGGCGTTTGGCTCGGTTGCCGTCTTCGTCAATGTGAAGAATCGCCAGCGTTCGACGTTGTTCCAGATTTTGAGCGCCGCGGCGTTGACGTCGAGCGCTCTGGCGACATGCATTGCCGCGACCGGGTCGATTACGCCGTGGTGCTGGTGGTTTTGGGCTCTGATCGCGACGCAGGCCAGCGCGGGAATCCTGGTGGTACATGCCCGGCTGGATGCCCGGATTGCGCAACGAAAGAATTTAGCCGCGAGCGGGCAATTTCGCCGCGCCGCCCAGGCCGCCCTGCTACTGCTCCTCTGCGCGGCAGTGACCGCCGCCATCCTCAAGAACGGCTGGATCGCGCTGGCCCTTGCCGTAGCTGCCCTTGGCTACGCCTACGACCTGATCCGGCAGAAACACCCTGTTTCCTTGCAGATGCCGCTGAAGACGGTCGGCCTCGAGGCGCTGAGCCTGTCAATCCTCTATTCCGGTCTGCTGATCGCCGGCCTTTGGAAGTAGGGACTAGGGACGGAGGGGAGTGCTTCAGGGTTGAGTGGACGGGCAGGGCGCGGGGCTATCCCACTTTTTCTTTCATAATCTCTCCCGCCTTTTAGCCTCTAACGGATGCCGGTCGTCTCATTGCCATTGGCCGCGGCGAAACGGAGGGAACCATGAAGAGAGCTCTGATTGCCATTCTGTTTTTGGCGCCCACGCTGGCCTGGGGGAAGCCGAAGCCCGCGGACTACACCCTTGTCGTCCACGTGCAATCTTCAGATCTGGTCACATGGTGCTATGAAGTCCTTGGCCACCCGTTTTGTGAAACCAAACAGCATCTCAACGTGGTCATTGGCGGAAAGAAATATGAATTAAACGGCAACGACGATGACAACGGCGTTCTGCGAACGGGCAACTACAAGGCCCGGATGCTGACCGGCGATGATTCGGACATTCCGGAAGCTCCACGCGCCTACGAAATCTACAACACCGACGGCTATGAATTTCTGTTTCCGGACGGAAAATCACGCAAGTATTCAATCGTCGGCGAATCGGAGTAGGTTTTTTCCCGAAGACAGACGTTCGCAGAATGGCGTCAACTGAATCTGAAGCGGGCAGCGCAAAACTCTGTCCAAGGTATTACTTGTTGCAACGAATATCGTCTCCGCGAATCCAATAAGGTGCACACTGGCCTTGCCAGGTCCAAAGGAGTTCAACTCATGTCCCTTCGCCCCGTTCGCGAAATTCTTTCCACCAAACCCACCATCGAAGGCGCCGGCGTCAAGCTCCAGCGCGCCTTCGGGTTTGGCAAAACAAAGGACTTCGACCCATTTCTGCTCCTGGACGATTTCCGCAATGACAACCCCGCCGACTACCTCGCCGGCTTCCCCTGGCACCCCCATCGCGGCATCGAAACCATTACGCTGGTTTTGGCGGGCGAGGTGGCGCATGGGGACTCGCTGGGCAACAAAGGCCTTATGAATGCTGGAGATGTGCAATGGATGACGGCGGGGAGCGGGATCCTACACCAGGAAATGCCTAAAGGGGATGAACGGGGGCGGATGCACGGGTTCCAGCTGTGGGCGAACCTGCCGGCTAGCTTGAAAATGACCGATCCGCGGTACCAGGACATTCCGGCGAGCGCGATTCCGGAGGTTACGGAGGACGATGGGACGCGGGCCCGGATCATCTGTGGCGAGTTCTGGGGCAAGCGGGGGCCGGTGGAGGGCGTGGCGGCAGGGCAATTTGGAATCGACGCGCGCTACGTGGACATCAGCGTGCCGCCGGGCAGGAAGAAGCGGATCCAGATGGAGACGACGCGCAACGCCTTTGCCTACGTCTTTGCCGGAGCGGGAACGTTCCGCGACGCCAGCGAACCACGGGCAGTGTTGACCGAAAGCGGCGCGGACCCGAATGCGGCGCCGGTCTATGACGCCAAGAACCATTCGCTGGTGCTGTTCGACCGCGGCGACGAAATCGTGGTGGAGGCGGGGCCGGAGGGCATCCGGTTTTTGCTGGTGAGCGGCAAGCCGCTGGAGGAGCCGGTGGCGTGGTACGGGCCCATCGTGATGAACACGCAGGCTGAGTTGCAGACGGCCATGCGCGAGTTGCAGTCGGGGACGTTCATCAAGCACCGGTGACAAAGCAGGGAGTAGGGAGTAGGGAAAAGGGAGTAGGGAGTAGCAACCTCCCTCGAACCTGTCCGCTGACCCCTGTACACTTGCATTTATGCTGCACGCTTGGGCTGAGGCTGTGGAGGGAGTGACCACGGTGCTGGCCGTGGCGGGCATGGGGTATTACATGGCGGCCTTGCTGGCCGCCTTCGTGTTTCTGGGGCGCGGGAGGGCGCGAGCGGCAGGGGCGCGGCCGGGAGTGAGCATCCTGAAGTCGCTGAAAGGGCTGGACCCGGGAATGCTGGAGGCGTTCCGGACCCATTGCCGGCAGGATTACGCGGGCGAATACGAACTGCTGTTCGGGGTGGGGTCAAAGGATGATCCGGCAGCGGCGGCGGTGCGGGAGTTGCAGCGGGAATTTCCGGAGCGGGAGATCCGGCTGGTGGAGTGCCCGGAGCGGCTGGGGACAAACGGCAAGGTGAGCACCCTGATCCAGCTTGTACCGCACGCGCGGTACGAGTACCTGCTGATCAACGATTCCGACATCACGGTGGGGCCGCATTACCTGGAGCGGGTGATGGCGGAGATGCAGGGACCGGAGAAGAAGGGACCGAGGGAATCCGCCGCGGCGGAGACCAGGGGAACGAGGCCGGTGGGGTTGGTGACGGCGCTCTATCGTGGGCGGATGCACGGGACGCTGGGGTCGCGGATGGAATCGCTGGGGATTGCGACGGAATTCATGCCGTCGGTGCTGATGGCGCGGTGGCTGGAGGGCGGGATGCGGTTCGGGCTGGGGTCGACGCTGGCGGTGAGCCGGGAGGCGCTGGCGGCTATGGGCGGCCTGGAGACGCTGAAGGACCAGCTTGCCGACGATTACGAGCTGGGAGTGCGGGTGTACGGCGCGGGATACGCGGTGGCGCTGAGCCGGGAAGTGGTGGAGACCAGCGTGCCGGCGTACCGGTGGCGGGGATTTCTGGAGCACCAGTTGCGGTGGTTCCGGACGGTGCGGGACTCGCGGCCGTGGGGATACGCGGGGCTGGTGTTCACGTTCGGGCAGGTGTGGGCGGCGCTGAATGTGGTGGCGAGCGGGATGAGCCTGGTGAGCCTGTGGCTGCTGGTGCTCAGCTTCTTTCTGCGGCTGGCGCTAGCCGGCGCGGTGGGCGTGAACGTGCTGGGCGACACCCAGGTGCTGGCCAATTTCTGGCTGTTGCCGGTGCGGGACGTGGTGGCGATGGGGCTGTGGGTGGCGGGGTTTGCGGGGGACACGATTGTTTGGCGCGGGGAGCGGTTTGCGGTTAAGGATGGGAAGCTGAGGCGGGTGTGAGGCAGTTAACGGAGTGGTGGTATTGAAGGCAGGGTGAATGCGGGTCTGGAGACCCGCATTACCGCCGATCTGGAGATCGGCGGTACCAGACTTCACTCGTCGCGAAGAGCGACCATGGGGTCGATGCGCATGGCGCGGCGCGCGGGGATGGAACACGCGGCCAGCGCCACCAGCACCAGCAGGATGGAAACGCCTGCAAACGTGGCCGGATCGAAAGGACGCACGCCGTAAAGCATGGCGGCCATGAGGCGAGTGGCGGCCATGGCGGCGCCGATGCCGACGACCGCGCCGGCGATCGCCAGCAGGAGCCCACGCCGCACCACCAGCCGCATCAGCTCTCTCCTGCGCGCGCCAAGGGCGATGCGAATCCCCAGCTCGCGGGTGCGCCGCGCCACTTCGTAGGAAAGCAATCCATACAACCCGATCGACGCCAGCAGCAGGGCCAGCAGCGCAAAGATGCTCGACAACTGCGATACCAGCCTCTCCTGGTAGAGAGTCTTATCAATTTGTTCGGTCTGCGTGCGAATGTCGAAAAGTGGCAGGTTGCTGTCGGCGCGCGCAACAATCTGGCGCACCGGACCAACCAGCCCGGTGGGGTCCGCGGCGGTGCGCAGCGCAAAGTTAGCCTGGTTGCCGACCAGCGGCGAATACATGGTTGGCTCAATCTCTTGCCGCAGGCTGTAGTATTTGCTGTCTGCGGCGATGCCCACAATGCGATAGCCGGGCCGCGGACCGGTTGGCGGCTCGTCGCCTTCGGCGTTGCCCATGTGCAGGCCAAGCGGATCGCGCCCCGAAAGATATTTGCGCACAAACGTCTGGTTCACGATCACCGGAACGGGCGCAGCCGGCGGCCCGCTGAGTTTCGCAGCGGAAGCAACAACTGGTGCGGCAGCGGTAACAGGTGCGGAACCGGCGATGCGTGCCTTACTCGCCAGCTCGTCGGCTGCCGCGATGGCCGCATGCGTATCGCTCGCGGTTGCAAAATCCGCGGAAGTAAAGGATCGGCCCCCGCGCAGGGGAATGCGCATTGCGGAAAAGAAATCGAGGCCAACAGGAAGCAGGTCGGTATCCAGATTCGATTTCGGCGGCGCGCCATCCAGGTGCACATCGGTGCTCGATCGGCCATCGCTGAGAAGCGCCTCCTCCGAATAGCTGACGGAGAGGACGCCGGGCATCGCCGCGAATCGCTGCTGCAGATCGCGATAAAGATCGTCGGTCTGGCGATCTTTGTAACCGGCAATGGTGGGATTGATGGCGAACAGCAGAATGTTGTGGGTGTCGAACCCAGGACGGAGAGATTCCAGATTGCGCAGCGTGCGCACCAGCAAGCCCGCGCCGATCAGCACCACGATCGACAAAGCCACCTGCGCCACCACCAGCAAATCGCCGAGCCGGAAACCGCGGCCGCTGCGCGTGGATTCGCCGGGAAGCGACGACGCATTCTCGTGCAGGGCGGGCGTGAGGTCGAGCCGCGCCGTGCTCAGGGTGGGCGCGAGGCCTGCCAGAATCCCGGTGGCAATCGTTACCCCGCCGGTGAACGCCAGCACCCGCCAGTCGGTGGCAATGACGAATGGGAACGACTCGTCGAATCCGCTGGAGAGCAGCCGGGTGAGGCCATCCACGCCCCAAAACGCAACCACAATGCCCAGCGCGCCGCCGGCCACCGAGAGCAGCAGGCTTTCCGTCAGCAATTGGCGCGCGATGCGAGCCCGCCGCGCGCCCAGCGCCTGGCGCACCGCGATTTCCTTTTGCCGCTTGGTTGAGCGCGCCAGGATGAGCCCGGCCACATTGGCGCAGGCAATCAGCAGCACAAAGCCCACCGCTGCCATGATCAGCTTCAGCATGGGCGCGATTTCGTTGCTCTCGCCATTGAGGCCCTCGCGTGCGGGCAAGAGCGTGATGGTGGGTGCGTCCGCCTCCGCGAACATGGGCCTGCCGCCGTGCAACGTCGCATTGCGGAAGAGGGTGGTTGCCTGAGACTGCGCCTGAGCAACGGTGACGCCTGGTTTCAGGCGGCCCACCATGACCACCCACCAAATGTTGGGATTGCCCAGTCGATCCTCGGTTTTGGACCACCATTGGCTGCGAACCCGCTTGACCAGCGAGAGCGGCATGAAAAAGTCCTGGGTCTTGCCGGGAGTGAGGCCGGTGAAACGCGGGTCGGCGACGCCAACAATCAGTGGCCTCGACATTATTGAGGCGAACGGTGCGGCCCACCGCCGCGGGATCGGCCCCGAAGGCGCGCTGCCAGTAACGATAGTCGAGCACGATGGCCGGCGGCGCGGAGGGCGTATCGTCTGCGGGACCAAGCGGGCGGCCGAAAACCGTCTTCAGCCCCAGCAGGTTGAAGTAGTCGCCGGAAACATATTGGCCATCGGCAATACTTGCCGGACCATTGTCGCTCAAATCGATTTGCGGAGGGCCGGCGAAGGCGGCCACGCTGGAAAATAAAGTAGTCTGCGCGCGTAAGGCGTTGAAATAGGGCATGGACAAGAAGCAGTCGCCGGCGCAATCGCCATAGCTGCTTGAGCTGAGGTGTTTTGGCCTGTGATGCGCCGTCCAACTGAAGATGACAAGGTGCTGCGGGTCGGCCACGGGCAGCGCGCGAAACATCACCGCGTTGATGACGCTGAAAATTGCGGTGTTGGCGCCGATGCCCAGCGCCAGCGTGAGGATGGTGACGGCCGCGAACCCCGGCGATTTTTTGAGCATCCGCAATGCATAACGCACGTCCTGCATGGCCTGCTCCATCCATAGCAGCGAGCGCTCGTCGCGATGCGCCTGCATGGCCTGCTCCACGCCGCCGTAGGCGCGTTTGGCGGCCAGCCGGGCTTCTTTCGGCGACATGCCGCGGCGCTCGAAATCGTCGGCGAGCAGGGCGAGGTGCGATTCCACTTCGCGAGCGAGTTCCCGTTCCGCGCGCCGATTGCGGAACAGGCTTCCCATCCTGGCAAAAAATCTTTTCCCCAGCGCCATGGTCACTTCTCCACCGCCAGCAGCCTTTCCACCACCACGGCCATCTGCCGCCAGCGCTCGGTCTCTTCCTCCAGCGCCTTCCGCCCGGCGCGGGTGATGGCGTAATACTTGGCTTCGCGATTGTTCTCCGTTTTGCTCCACGTGGCGCGCGTCCAGCCGTGCTGTTCCAGGCGGACGAGCGCTGGATAAATGGTGCCCTGGTTCAGGTTGAGGGCATCCTCCGACACCTGCTGCAAGCGGCTGGCGATGCCGTAAGCGTGTTGCGGGCCCATGGTAGCGAGGGTGCGGAGAATCATCAGGTCGAGTGTTCCCTGGAGGATTTGCAGGGGCATGGTCTTCACCTGGTCTTCAAGTGGTCTTCACTTGGTATTCAAGTGAACAACGGCTACACTTGGATGTCAAGTGGAATTTTTGCAAGTATGGGCAAGCCTGCGCGGCGCTTGACTTGCGCGAAACAAATTGCGGATTATGGGTTACCTCCCTGGCTCGCTCGCTGTCTATTGAGGGAGGCAGGAAGTTTCTTCCGCATGTATCGTACGCGTTTCCCAGGAGGTTGCCATGAAGCCAGCGCGGTGGTTTGCGGGTCGCGGCCGGGGTGCGGTGCTTTTGTCGGTTGCGGCGCATGGGGTGGCGGTGGCGCTGCTGCTGGTGTCGGCCAAGTGGGTTGACGTGCAGGTGGTGGAGCCGGCCGCGCAAGGACGCTGGTTGACAGCGGTTGAGGTTGCTGGCGCGGCGCGGCGGGCGCGGCTGATGCTGCCGGAACGGCCGCAATCGGAGGCGACTCCCGAGCCGCCGCTGGGAAAGAAAATTACGGCGCCTGCGCCGCAAGTGCAGGCAGGCAAACATTCAGGACGGAAAGACGCGCCGGTACGGGATACGCATGGGCGGGGCATGGCGGAGCACGGGGTTGGGAACGACGATGAGGATGCGATGCCGGCGTTTCCGGTGTTCAGCCCGCGGCCGGCGGTCATGGACCGGTCACTTTTGCCGCAGACTCAGCAGAAAGTCATCGTGGATGTGAAGCTGAGCGCGGACGGCGCGGTGCTGGACGAGAAGCTGGTGAAGGGATTGGGGAACGAGCTCGACGCGAAGGTGATGGAGATTGTGAAGACATGGAAGTTCCATCCTGCGACGATCGATGGGAAGCCGGTGGCGAGCGAGGCCGAGTGCATTTTTCCGTTCGACAAGAATTATCCGATGGGGCCGGCGTAAGGCAGTTCTCAGTGGACAATTCACAGTTTTCAGTTTTCAGCAGTCAGTGGCCGGTAATCAGTGTGCGATTTCCGGGGTTACGAGGCCGCTTGGCGGCGAATGGGGAACTCAATTCATAACTTAGGCGTATTATCGCGTGTTGGTCCCGCAGGAAACCCGGGTGGAAGCGGAATCGCGGAAAGAGTTATGCGATGGGAGCACCGGGAAAGTCGCCGCAATCTGCCGGTCTTAGAGGATCGAACGCGGGAGGGTACGCAGGCGGACGCGACCGCAAGGATGCTGCGCATCTGATCTACGACCTGCGTAGCTCGATGCTCGACGTGACGCACTACGACCAGGATGTGAGCGCGTTTGTGGAGCGGATGAGAGCGGAAGCCGAGACGCGTGCGGCGAAGTTTCTGGACGGATACGAAAAACAACTTCATTTGAAGGAGCCGGCGCGGAGCCGCGGCGAGACCGTTGCCGAGTTGCTGACGCTGGGGCTGGCAGTGTGCGTCTATAGCGAGGCGGCCGAGCGGACGCCGTGGACGGTGACAGCGGCGGCGCGGCTGTTGCTGGCGTTGCGGCGGTACTCGGCATGGTGGAAGGCGCGGGCGGATGGGCTGCGGGCGCGGTTGTTCGCGCCTTATCTACCGGGCACGGGCGCGTGGCCGTTGGATGCGGCGGCGGTGCGGAGGTTGCCGCGAACAATTGCATGGATGCGGGCGAGCGGAGAATTTGCGCAGGAAGCGGCGCGGCTGGCTCACTGGCGCAGGTATCTGGAGACATTGCCGGGGAGCCAAGCGCGGGCGTGCGTGGCTGCGGCGATGGAGCTGTTTGGGTGGTTCGAGCGGGACTCGCTGGTTGCACTGGGACAATACAGCGAGGGTGTGGAGGGGTTTCTGGCCGGCGAGTATGCGCGCCGCGGCATTCGCGAAGACCAGTTGTTCTGCGGGCGCGGGCGGGTGGAGTACCACCTGGCGATGGTGGCGGCGGAACTGATGAACCAGGGGCTTCGAGGGCAGTTCGAGGCGACCGGGCGGCGGGCCGTGCTCCTGCCCACGTGCATGAGGGGCGCGAAGGCGGCCACGTGCAAGGCCAGGGTGGACGGCGTGGACATGACCTGCGCGGGGTGCGACCAGGAGTGCGCGGTGAACCGGATTACGCGCAGGATGGCGCGGCGGGGCGTGCCGGTTTACCTGGTGCCGCATGCGTCGAGCTTCAGCAAGTGGCTGGAGCGCTGGGAACGCGAACACGATGTGGGGGTGGTGGCGGTGGCGTGCCTCATGAACATTCTGGCAGGCGGGTACGAGATGCGGGCGCGGGGGATCGCATCGCAGTGCGTGGTGCTGGATTATCCGGGGTGCGAGGGGCACTGGCGCGCGGTGGGGATTGCTACGGGGGTGAATGAGGAGAGGCTGGTGCAGATTGCGGGGCTAGTGGGCAGTGATCGGCGGTGATTAGTGGTCAGTGATTCGGCGTGATCTTATTCAGGCGAGTTATGTCACTTTGACCGGCCGCGGTCGCCGAAGATTACCAGGGTGACTCCGCCGCCGAGTGCTGCAGCTCCGCCGATATAGCCGGCCGCTGTCTTTCCCCCAGTGCCCCCCCAGCTGCCCAAAGCGGCGTCGCCGGCAATGACCACCGCGCCCGCAGCCACCAGGACGAATCCCCCGATGATCATGGCCTTCCCTTTGGGAGTGAGCCGACCGGCAGGTTTCGCCTTGGTTGCGACAGCCGGGCTTTGGCTGCTATCGCCGTTCGGCATCGGAGCGGCCACTTGCTGGGTGCCTCCCGACTGCATCATCGCTTTGAATGGCACGGGGCCTTGCGCTGCCGCAAGCATGGAATTCGACAGAATCGCGAAACATGCAAGAAAAACCGCCTTGTTTTTCATAGCACTCTCCCCGTCCTTAAATGTGATTGTGAGTCTACTCGATAACGGTTCAGAACCAGCAACAAATACCGATATCCCGATTTACACCTCGGCGGTCCACGATGCTATCGTGGGGCCAAATGCCGTTTGTGACTACGACCGAGGCTGGGGTGCCGATTGCGGGACCCTCCGCTACGCTGATCTACGACGACTGGTATCCGGCGCTGCGCACTCAAACGCTGCGCAAGGGCAAGCTGACGACCGCGATGCTGCTGGATATTCCGCTGGTGCTGGGGCGGCGCGGGGATGGACGCGTGTTTGCGATGCGCGACAGTTGCCCGCACCGGGGGATTCCGCTGAGCTATGGGTGGTTCGACGGCGAAAGGGTGACTTGCCGGTATCACGGCTGGGAGTTTGAGCCGTGCAGCGGGCGGTGCGAGCTGATTCCGTCATTGACCAGCCACGACCGGCTGGATGCGACGCGGATTTATGCGACGGCGTTCCCTTGCGAGGAGCGCGACGGGCATGCCTGGGTCTTTGTTCCCGGGCCGGGAAGTGGAAGACTTTCGCCGGGCGCGCAGCCCCGGACGGTGCCGGAGCTCGCGAAGTTTGGCCCGCGGTTCCGGACGGCGCATTTGTCGGCGGATTTGCCGTGCAATGTGGATCACGGGATTATCGGGCTGATGGACCCGGCGCATGGGCCGTTTGTGCACCAGGCGTGGTGGTGGCGGTCGCGGGCGTCGATTCGCGAAAAGACGAAGAAGTTTGAGCCGATCGCGGAGGGGTTCCGCATGAGCGCGCATGCGCCGAGCGGAAACTCTGCGCCCTACAAGCTGCTGGGCGTGTATGGGCAGCCGGTGGAGACGACCATCGACTTTATGCTGCCGAACCGGCGGACGGAGACGATCCGCTGCGGGGAGAAGTGGTTTTCAAGCCTGACCACGGTGACGCCGGTGACCAGCACGACTTGCCGGATCGACGTGATTGCGGCGTGGAACGTTTTTTACTGGGTGCCGCTGGTGACGCCGGTGGCGAAGTTTTTTGGCGCGAAGTTTGTGCGGCAGGACCAGGTGACGATGATCCAGCAGGCGGAGGGATTACGGCATAACCCGAGCCTGATGCTGATTGACGATGCGGACAAGCCGGCCAAGTGGTACTTCGCGTTGAAGCAGGCGCGGCTTGAGGGATCGGGCAAGCACCCGATGGATGGAGCGGCGGAACTGCATTGGAGGAGCTGAAAAGCAGCCTTCAGTTGTCAGCGAAGCACAAATCGAAAATGAGGGAACAGTTTACTGCACCGTCAGCACCAGTTTGGTGGTGTGGGTGGACGCGGTAACGCCGTTGCTGGACTGTGCGGCAACAATCAATGTGTAGGTGCCGGACGGCGTGGGCAGGTTATAAGGTGGGCCGTGGTTCTGGTAGTAATACAGCGGGTTGCAGGCGGTTGTTCCCAGGCAGGTGACCAAGGCCAATAGTCCGAGCAGCGAAAGACGGCTGAGCCAGCGGCGGCGGCGAGAGAAAGCAAGCCCGACAAATCCAAGTGCGCCGGGAAGAAGGATGGCCAGGGCGATCCGGCGCGATCCCGGGCGGGCCGGGGGATGAGCCGCCGACGAACCGCCATAGTGGGTGGGCCGCGCCTGGGTGGTAATCACCATGTTGCTGGTAATGGCCTTGGTGGCGCTGGGCAGAATCTCGATGTTTTCCGGCGTGAAGGAACAGGAGGACTGATCGGGGTTTCCCGAGCAGGACAGGGTGACGAACATGGGCGCGGTTAGGGCGCTTGCATTGACGGGAGTGACGGAAGCCGCGACCGTTCCCGACTGGCCTGCGGTGAGGGTAATGGTTGCCGGGCTGACCGAGACTTGAAAGTCGGGCGTGCTGCCTGATGCGGCGCTTACCGGCGAGATGTCGGAACGGGAGCCCAGATGCGCCGAATCGCCTTGATAGACCGCGCGCAGGGCGTGCTGGCCGGGAATCAGGCCGATTACGATCTCGGCTTCGCCATCGGCGTTGAGGGCCGCGCCGGCGAGCTGGCGGTCTCCGTCCTCGATGACTACCGCGCCCTGAGCCGGAAGGCCGTCTTCGCCGCTGACGGCGACGGAAAGCGTGGCCTGGGTGCTGCCGTTGCGGTCGAGCGTCTGCGCGCGCAGAGTGGTTTCAGTGGCCTGGGAAGCGGCCGCAGCCGAAGCGGGGATGGCCAGCGCCAATGTGAATGCCGCTAATGGGAAGTACCGCATTCCGCGGCAAAAGAAACTCGTCACGTGCACCTGCTCCAAAATCGGTAGAAAATCGCCGGATGTCCGCTTGTGGCAGCCAAGGATTATTGTATCCGGCGCAGCCCCGGAGCGGCTAACCGGGCGATGGGGGTGGTGGTTGGACGCGCGGGGGCGGTAGTGGTGAGAGGCGCGACGGATTTGAGCCTGCCGGTTTCGGTTATTCGCTGCGCAGGGCTTCGATGGGATCGACGCGGGCCGCGCGGCGGGCAGGCGCGAGGCAGGCGATGACGGCAATGGCCAGCAGCAGCGCTGCCACGGCGGCATAGGTGAGAGGGTCAAGGCTGGAGGTGCCATAAAGCAGCGAGGCTACGGCGCGGCTGGCGAGGGCTGCGCCGCATAGCCCGAGAACCACGCCGGTTGCTGTCAAAGCCAGGCCTCGCCGCAGAACCAACCGCACCAAATGGCCGCGCGAGGCACCCAGCGCGGCGCGCACGCCGATTTCGCGCGTCCGCTCCGCCACGCTGTTGGCCAGGATGCCGTAGATGCCCGATCCAGCGAGCAGCAGGGCCACAAGGGCGAAGGCTTCAAACAGGATCAATACGAAGTGACGCTGGGCCACGGAGAGATCGAGCAGCCGGCTCATGGCGGCGCTGCGCACGATGGGCTGGTTTTTGTCGACGCGCCAGATGGCATCGCGCACCGTGCCGGCGAGCGCCGCCGCATCGCCGCGGGTGCGGGCGACAAAGGACATTGCATCGTCGGCAAACCAGGTCTGCGATTCGGGCAGGTAAACCGCGTCCGCATCGCCCAGAGCGAGCGAGTCCTGGCGCACGTCGCCCACAATGCCGACCACGGTGAACCAGGGATAATCGGTGGGGCCGACGTGCAGGCGCTTGCCCAGGGGGTCGCTCAAACCGAATTCCTGGCGGGCGAGCGATGCGCTGATGAGGGCGACGAACGGGGCGCTGGCGGTGTCGCGCTGATCAATGTAGCGGCCGCGCAACAAGGGGATTTGCATGGTCTTGAGGAAATCCGGGCTCACCGCGTACCGGTAGACGTTGTGTCCGGCGCTGGGCGGGTCCTTCTCAAACTGCGAGCCGTACACCGCGACCCAGTAGGGATCGCCGCTGAGCGGAAGCAGGCTGGAGTAGCCCGCCGCGGTCACGCCGGGAACCTTGCGCACCTCGTCCAATGCCTGGCGGAAGAATTGGAGGCGCGCAGCGTTTCCCGCTCCGGGGTTCGAGGCGAAATTGTCGAATTTGTGCCCGGAAGTCTGCACCTGCATGGTGAGCAAGTGGGTGGCATTGAATCCGGGATCGACGCTGAGCAGCCGCTCCATACTGCGCCAGAGCAGTCCGGCGGTGACCAGCAGCATCAAGGCCAGGGCCACCTCGGCCACCACGAGCGTGCTGCGCGTAGCTTGGCCTGCGCGGCTTGTTGTTCTGGCTGCTTGCCGCAGGCCGGTTTGCAACTGCGCGCGGCGCGATTCCAGGGCTGGCATGAGACCTGCGGCGACGCCCACCAGCGCGGAGATGGCGAATGCAAACAAGAAAACCGACGGGTTGAGCGCGATGGCATCGATGCGGGGCAATTCCGGCGGACTGAGCGCCACCAGCAGGCGCACGCCCGCCGCGGCAACCGGCAATCCCAGCGCCCCACCCATCAGCGCAAGCAGCAGGCTTTCCGTAATCGACTGCCGGAGCAGCCGCGACCTGGCCGCGCCCAGTGCGGCGCGCATGGCAAACTCGGCCTGGCGCACCGTGCCGCGCGCCAGCAGCAGGTTGGTCACGTTGACGCAGGCGATGAGGAGCAACAACACCACGGCGCACATGACCGCCAGCAGCGCCGGGCGCACGCCCTGCACCATGTCCTGCTGCAGGCCATCGACGATGAGACCGCGGTGAAGCGACGCCCAGCGCGGGCGGGGAAAACTTGTTTCCGGATTGGCGGCGATGCTGTCCAGCTCGCGACGCGCCTCGTCGAGGCTGGCGCCGGCGCGCAGGCGTCCGGCAAGACGGAAGTGATGGCCCCATGCATTGCTGCTGAAATCGCCGAGCGCCGCCGGATCGTACTGCATCGCGGTCCAGAGATCCGCGCCGGGGTCGAGGACGCTATCGAACCCGCGCGGCATGACGCCGATCACCGTGTACAGGTCGTCGTTCAGGCGGATGGTTTGCCCAACCGCCGCCGCGCTGGCGCCGAATTGCCTGCGCCAGAACGGATCGCTGAGGATCACGACCTTGGCTCCATGCGGGGTGTTGTCTTCGGCTTTGAAGTTCCGGCCCAGCGCGGGGGAAATGCCAAGCACGTGGAAGAACCCGGCGCTGACCGACTGGCCATCGAGCCGCTCCGGAGTCTGCTGCCCGGTCAGCACCGGCTGCCAGGGCTCAAATGTTGTCAGCTCCGCCAGCGAACGGCTGCGCACCTTGAGCTCTCGGAAGGTGCCGAAGGTCGTTTCGAGGCGCTGTCCCTGGAAGCTATCCCAGATGGTGAGGATGCGCTCCGCATGGGGATAAGGCAGCGGCTCAAAGAGGATGGGGTAAACCGCGCTGAAGATGGCCGTGCTGGCGCCGATGCCGAGGGCGAGGATGACGCTGGCGGTGAGGGCAAAGGCCGGGGCGCGCCGCATTTGCCGTGCGGCATAACGCAGATCCCGCCGACAGTTCTCGATGCCGAGGGTCAGGTCGCGCGCGGCAACGCGCTCCTTCATCAGTACCGGATTGCCGAAGCGCACGAGAGCGTCGCGCCGCGCCGCAGCCGGGGTCATGCCGGCGGCGATGTTTTCCTCGGTGCGCATCTCAATGTGCGCGCGCAGCTCAGCTTCGATCTCACGGTTGACTCGCGACCGGCGAAACAGATTCAGAAAACGACGGGAGAGAGCCATAAGTCCCCTTTCTGCCAATGCCTACTCGGCCCGCAGCGCCTGCACGGGATCGATCGAAGCCGCCCTGCGCGCGGGAATCCATCCCGCAATCACGCTTACTGCCATTAATCCCGCAAGCGCCTCGAGCAGGCTCGTTGCGTCCTGCGGTTCCAGCCCATAGAGCATCGACCGCATCAGCGTCCCGGCCATCAGCGCCAGCGGAATCCCCATCGCGATCCCCATCCCCGCAATCCGGAAGCACTCCTGCATGACCAACCCCAGCACCTGAGATCGCCGCGCCCCGAACGCCATCCGCACCCCGATCTCCGCGCTCCTTCGGCTTACCCGATATGACAGCGTTCCATACAGTCCGATCCCCACGAGCCCTGCCGCCAGCAGCGCGAAGAACGTCGCCAGACGGGAAAACACCCGCTGCTGCGCATACGACTCCGCAAACGTGGCCGCCTCGGTCTCCGGCTTCTCCAGCGGCAGGCTGGGATCCATTGCATGGACTGCTTTTTCGGCACCTGGCAGCAGCGCCATCGGGTTCCCCGACGTGCGCAGTTCCACCTCCAGCTCGGGCTCTGCACTGCCGCTCTGCGTGTAGGGGAAATACGCCGTCGCCCGCGGCGCCTCATCCACGCTGCGGTATTTGCTGTCCGCCGCCACGCCCACAATCGTGAAATGATCCTTATTCAAATCGCCAAGCTGGTGCCCCAGCGGATTGGTGTGCGGCAGCAGCTTCTTTTGAAACGTCTCGTTCACAATCACCACGCGCTGTGACACCGCGGTGTCCGACTCGCGAAGGTCGCGCCCCTCCAGAAGCGGAATCCCCATAACGGCGAGAAAATCCGGCCCCACCGTGTTGGCGCGCAACGGAACCTGTTGGAAGGGGATGGTCACCCCGTCCACAATCGGCTCATCATTGTTGCTCCAGCCGCTCCCCGGCCGGTTCTCCGCATACGTCGCTCCCTCCACACCCGGTAATGCCCGCAGCCGCTCCCGCAGTTCGTGGTAGAACCTGAACCTCGCTTCATCCGTCGTCGCCTTCTGCGGTGTTATCCCGAACACCAGCAGACTCTCCGCGCGCATGCCCAACCGGGTGTGCTCAAAATTCAGCAAAGTCCGCAGAAGCAGTCCCGCCGCGGTCAGCAGCGTAAAGCACAACGCCACCTGCACCGCCAGCACCACGCTGCCTCCGCGCCGGCGCTCAAATCCGTTCAACGCAGGTCCACGCAGCACGCTTGTTACCGGCGCCTTCGCAGCCATGCGCATGGGAGCCAATCCGAACACCAGCGCGGCCAGCGCCGAAATTGCAGCTGTGAACAGCAACACCAACCGGTCCGGACCCAGGCTCGTCTTCAGCTCGAACCACGACGCCAGCACGCGCGTCGCGCTCACTGCAAACAGCCAACCGATCCCCGCCCCCGCTGCCACCAGCACCCCGCTCTCCATGAGCAGTTGCCGCAGCAATACGCCTCGTCCCGCCCCCAGCGCCATCCGCAGGCTGAAATCCCGTTGCCGCGATGCGTTGCGCGCCACAATCAGCATGGCCACGTTGCTGCAGGCAATCGCCAGCACCAGCATCACCAGCGCCATCAAAATCAACATTGGCTCACGGTAAGTATCCCCGAGGCCCTGCATGCCTTTCGCTGCCACAGCCGTGAGCCGGGTTCTTGGATGCGCCCTATCCGGAGCCAGCCTTGCATACGCCGCGGCCTGAAATGCGGGGTTCGCCCCCGCAATCGCCCGTTGAATCGAAACGCCCGGCGTCACCCGTACCAGCAGACGCAGGCACCACCAGTCCGGCGAGGCGTACATCTGCCTGGTGGAACCGCCCCATGGGCTAAGTTCCGCGCGCCGTTGCAGCGGAATCCACCAGTCCGTTTGGGTGCCCGGCTCCGCCCCCGGGAATCCCTCCGCCGCCACGCCCACGATGGTGAATGGAATTCCCTTGATGTACAGCGTCTCTCCAATCGCCCGCGGATCGCCTCCGAAACGGGTGTGCCAGTACGCGTCACTGAGCACAACAGCGGAGGCATTCTGCTGCTCGTCTTCCATCGCTAACAGCCGGCCAGCCTGCGCGCCTACTCCCAGCCCGGAGAAGAAATTCCCGCTCACCATCTCGCCAAAGCTCATCTCTGGCGCGCCGCTGCCGAAGCGCACAGCCACCTTGCTGATGCTTACCGGGGCAAACGCCATCACCTGGGCAAACGCATGGGTCTGCCGCAGCGTCTCAAATACCGGCAGCGAAAACGAAGTCTCCGAATCGCCGGTATTCTGCGCCCCATACGGCTGCCCGTCCGGCACGTGCAAATAGAACAGTTGCTGCGGGTTCGGAACCGGCATGGTGCGCAACAGCACCGCATCCATGGCGCTGAAGATCGCCGTGGTCGCTCCAATTCCCAGCGCCAGCGTCAGGACTATTGCAACCGTGAACACCGGCGCCTTCCGCAGCCACCGCAGGGTGTGGCGAAGGTCTGCCCAAATCTTCTCCAGCCCCAGCGCGGCGTCGGCGCCGGTCACTTGTTCCCGCGTCGATACAGGGTTTCCAAACCGCAAATGGGCATCTCGCCGCGCCGCAGCCGGCGTCATGCCGGCGGCGATGTTTTCCTCGGTGCGCATCTCAATGTGCGCGCGCAGCTCCGCCGCGATCTCGCGATCGACCCGCTCGCGCCGCACCAGGTTCGCCAGCCGCCGTCCCAGTCCCATCGCCGTACTCCTTCTTGCGTTTCTTTCGAGTGCAGATTTGCCTCGGCTCACTCCTCGCGCATCAGCATGGAGGGATTCACGCGCAGGGCGCGCTGCGCAGGAGCCCACGTGGCCAGCAGGCCGACCAGCAACATGACCAGTACGGTTCCGGCAAGCACCATGGGGTCGCGCGGCGTGGCCTGATACACGATGAACGCAAGGACCTTGCCGGCGGCAATTCCAAGCAGCAGGCCGGCAGCCGATCCGCACGCGAGCAGGCGGAAGGATGTGCCCAGCGCCGCCCGCAGCACTTGGGTTTGCCCCGCGCCAAGGGCCATGCGGATGCCCATTTCCTTGAGCCGCTTGCTTACCTGGTAGCTGGCCATGCCGAAGATTCCGGTGATGGCCAGGATGGCGCCGAGGAGCCCCAGAACCCCCAGCGATATGGTCGCGGCGCGCGCGGCGAAGAGCGCAGTGTCCAGCTCCCGTTCCCAGGTGAGCAACGAAAACGGCATGGCGTCGTCCAGGCTCTTCATGGCGTGAGCCAGCAACGGGGCCACGGCCGCGGGTTCGCCCGCCGTGCGTACGACCAGTTGGGTCGAGCTCTGAGGCACCTGCAGGATGGGCCGGAAGAACGCCGGCCGCGGATCTTCGGTGAGCGAAACGTACCGGCCGTCCTCCACCACGCCGACAACTTCCACGGTCTTGCCTTTTGCGCCCGCGATGAAGCGGCTGCCGATGGCGTGGCCTACCGACCCGAAGACTTTCCGGGCGAACTCCCGGTTGACCACCGCGACCAGCGGAGCGTTTTTGTCATCGCGCCAGGTGAAGCTGCGTCCGGCCAGCAGGGTGGTTCCCGCTGCCCTGAAATAGTCGGGAGAGATGCTGTATTGCGCAGATTCGGTGGCTTCGTTTGCGGAGCGAAAATCCGTGGTTCCGTCGCGATAGACGGACGTGATGCTCCAGCCGAGTCCAAGAGGCAGATTGTCAATGATGCCGGCGGCGCTGACTCCCGGAATGGCCGCCGCGGAATCGATCATCCGGCGCTGCATTTCCGTGATGCGGTCGCCGCGATAGTCGGCCATGGTCAAATCGGTGTCGACAACGAGTGCGTGGGTGGGCTCAAACCCGAAATCGCTGTGCAGGGAACGCTCCAGGCCGCGCAACGCTACCAGCGAGGAGGTCATGAGCACGGCGCAGGCGGCAATCTGGACCACCAGGAGAAGCTCGCGCGCGGTGAACCACCGCGCGCGGTTGGTGGCCCTGACGCCGGACTTGACCACTTCCCAGGGGGCGGTGGAGAAGACCTGGCGCAAGGGCGCCAGGCCGAACAGCAAGCCGCTGGCGAGGGCCAACGCCACGGCGACAACGTAGGTGGTTAAGTCGGGATCCACCGGAACGTTAATGGGAAATTGCGGCAGCGGCTGCCATGCGCTGAGAGCGCGGAGCAGGAACGCGGCCGCGGCAATGCCGCAGGCGCCGCCGGCAAGCGAAATCAGCAGCGCCTCCATCAGGAGCTGGCGCATGATGCGGCGGCGCGTGGAACCGAGCGCCACGCGCAGCGCAATCTCCCGCGCGCGGTCTGACGCACGCGCTGCAAACAGGCTGCCCAGGTTGGCGCATGCCGCCAGCAGGATAAGTCCGGCAAGCACCATGAGCCCGGCCGCAAACGCGCGCGCAGGGCCACCCAACAAGTCGCCTGCCAGTCCCGGACGCGCCAGCGAGAATCGGACTCCATCATCGGAAATCGGGTAGGTCTTCTTCAGGTACGCGCCGATGTCATTCAGGTCGCCGGTGGCCTGCGCCACCGAAACCTTCGGCTTCAGCCGCCCGACCCCCCAGAGGCCGCGCTCGTCGCGAACCTCCAAAGCGCTGGTCCCTTCAAGCTGCTCCTGGTCTATGATGGGTAGCCAGAAATCCGGAACATACATCAGCTCGGAGCCGCGAAAATCGCGGGGCGCGATGCCGACGATGGTGAAGGCGTGCCCGTTCACCTGCACCGCGCGGCCCACCGCGGCTGGGTCCCCATGGAAACGGGTTTGCCAGAAGGCGTAGCTCAGAACAAGAAAGGGCGCGCTGTTTGGTCCGTGCTCATCGGCGCTGGAGAAAAAACGCCCGAGATAGGGCTGAATCCCGAGGACATTGAAATAATTTCCGCTGGCCTCGTAGATCCACGCCCGCTGCGATGTGCCTCCAGTGTCGAAGCCCACGTCGTTGAAGTTGTAGAGAGCGATGCCGTCGAAGGTGCGGTTGCGGTCGCGCAAATCGCGATAATCCGGGTAGGAAATCAGCGGCTGGCCTTCGTCTTCAATGCTGTAGAGATTGCGGGCGCCGGGCAGGTTCAGGGGCCGAAGCACCAGGGCATTCATCACGCTGAACACAACTGCGTTGGCGGCAATGGCAACTGCCAGCGTCAACACCGCGGTGAAGGCGAATCCGGGGGAGTGGCGCAACTGGCGCCATGCGTAGCGCAGGTCCGCGGCAACACTATCAAGGCTGAGGGCGGCGTCAGCTCCGGCCACCCGCTCCCGTGTCGAGGCCGGATTTCCGAAGCGCACCAGTGCATCGCGCCGCGCCCGCTGAGGCGTCATGCCGGCGGCGATATTTTCTTCGGCGCGCATTTCAATGTGGGCGCGGAGTTCGGCTTCGATATCGCGGTTCACCCGTGTCTTCTGGAACAGATTGCCGATGCGATGAAAAATCCCCATGGGATTTGCCTCCCTGGTTCCCGATTCATGCGTAGCGCAGAACGGCGCGCACGCCTTTCACAAGCTCGTCGAAGCTCTCTTCGGCCTTGGCCAGTTCGCGCTTGCCGGCATCGGTCAGCCGGTAGAACTTGGCTTTGCGTTTGGTCTCAGTCAGGGCCCATTCGCTCTTGATCCAGCCGCCCTGCTCCATGCGGTGCAGAGCCGGGTAGAGCGACCCTTCTTCCACGCGCAGCAGGTCGACCGAGGCCCGCTGGATGTGGAGCACGATGCCGTAGCCGTGCATGGTTCCCGTGGAAGCCAGGGTTTTGAGCACCAGAAGATCGAGGGTTCCTTGAAAATCGGTTCGCGCCATTCTTTACCCCTAGACAACTTGGTATAAAGCACAGTACCCCTAGATCGCTAGGGGTGTCAAGTCCCGGTTTTCCGTGCACGTTTGTACGATCGCAGTTCTTCCGAGTTCAACGCAGGCAAGCGATTGCAACGGCGGCGCGGGTCGCGCATCCTATGGCAATGGAGTATCGACTGCTTCCCGGTAGTGGACTCAAAGTTTCCTGCCTCAGCTTCGGTTCCGCCACGTTTGGCGGGGCCAACGAGTTCTTCCGCGCCTGGGGCTCGACCCAGGAAGACGAAGGACGCCGCCTGGTGGATGTGTGCATCGACGCGGGCATCAACCTGTTCGATACGGCCAACGGCTACTCTGAAGGCCGTGCGGAGGAGATTCTGGGCGCGGCGCTCAAGGGACGGCGCGACCGCGTGCTCATTTCCACCAAAGCGTGGTTTCCCACCGGGCCGGGTCCGAACGACATGGGCTCCTCGCGGCTGCACCTGCGTCGCGCCGTGGAAGACAGCCTCCGCCGGCTGGGGACGGACTATATCGACATTTTTCATTTGCACGGATTCGACGCGCTGACGCCGATCGAGGAGACGCAGCAGACGCTGGACACGCTGGTGCGCGAGGGCAAGCTGCGCTACACGGCGTGCTCGAATTTCTCCGGCTGGGCGTTGATGAAGTCGCTGGCGGTGGCTGACCGGCACGGCTGGCCGCGGTTTGTGGCGCACCAGGTGTACTACTCGCTGGTGGGGCGCGAGTACGAGTGGGAGTTGATGGCACTAGGCAAAGAAGAGCGCATCGGCGCGCTGATCTGGAGCCCGCTGGGATGGGGGCGGCTCACGGGAAAGATCCGGCGCGGGCAGCCGATGCCCGAACGGAGCCGCCTGCCTCAGACTGCTGCCGCGGGACCGCCGGTGGACCAGGAACTGCTATACAAAGTGGTGGACGCGCTGGACGAAGTGGCGAAGGAAACCGGCAAGACCATTCCGCAGATCGCGTTGAACTGGCTTCTGCAGCGGCCCACCGTTTCGTCCGTGATCGTGGGCGCAAGGAACGAGGAGCAGCTCAAGCAGAACCTGGGCGCGGCGGGCTGGAACCTGACTGCCG